>CAKZOY010000405.1 GCA_937138275.1 uncultured Chloroflexota bacterium | reverse complement strand
GATCTCCTCCTCCGGCACCTCTAGCCGGGCCAGCGGGAAATGGTCCCGCACCCGCACCTGGGCCAGGCCCCACTCCTGCCGAAGGTACGACTCGGCGGCGTCTATTCGCGCCAGTGCTTCCGGTGTGAGCGGCGTCCCATACGGCACGCGCGAAGCCAGGCAGGCCATAGACGGCAGGTCGGCCGTGGGCAGGCCCATCCGGCGGGAGACGTCCCGGATTTCCGCCTTTGTCAGGCCCGCTTCCAGGAGCGGGGCCTGCACTCCCAGTTCCTCCGCCGCGCGCATACCCGGCCGATAATCCCCCAGGTCATCCGCGTTGGCGCCGTGAACCAGCACAGCGAAGCCCTCGGCACGGGTAATCTCCAGCAACCGGCCGAATATCGCTCGCTTGCAATGATAACACCGATCGGCGCGATTGGCAACAATATCCGGGACCCCCAGGGCGGAGAAAGGGACCTCTATGTGGCGCACTCCCAGGGTCCGGGCCAGTTCCGCCGCCCGCTCCCGCTCCACCGCGGGGGTCAGTTCGGAGTGAACGGTCAGCGCCAGCACCCGCTCCGGCCCCAGCACCTCCCGGCATACCGCCAGGAGCAGGGTGCTATCCACTCCTCCGGAGAATGCTACCCCCACACTGCTCAGGCCTGCAATCGTTTGGCGCAAGCGCTCAATCTTTTCGGTCATAACGTTCCTGCCATTTAAACAGTGTTGGGCGGTTTCGCCGCCCAACACAAAATCCATCCCCATTCGGGGCTTATTGCCCTTTATGGCAAAGAGACCAGGCCTCTCAGGGCCGCACCCGCAGGAGTGGAATCTGGGCGAAGTCGTCGGGCCCAAGGGTGGCGATATCCGCCTTGCTGGGTGGGTAGGTGGAGAGAATCTCCTCCTGCGTCGGGGTGCCGTCCCAGGCCAGGTCTATGATGCGCGTGTGGTTGACGTCGTCGGGGCCGCCGCCAAAGCGCCACTGGGCCGCCGTGGGGTTCACATCCCGCACCCGCCAGACGCCCGTGGAGGGGAACCCCTCCTGGCTCAGCACCGCCGCGACGTACCCCCAGGTCCCCGGATCGCCCTCACCGAAGAGGCTGCGCGGCACCCGCAGAGTCACCGTGCGCGCCGCCGGGTCCACGATGATCTTGAAGGAGACGCCCGTCACCTGTTTGGGCGTGCCGGTCTGCGGGTCGGGGGACACGATCTGCGGCGTCCAGCCCTCGGCCCAGACCGCATACTCCCAGCCGTTGCCCGCGGTCAGCGCGGCGTTGCGGCCGGGCAGGAGCAGGCGCGCGCCCGTCCCGGCGCCGGGGTCCTTATCCACATAGACGTCCAGCGTCTGCAGGGCCAGGTTGTTCGGCGAGCCCCACGGGTTGGGGATCGGGCCGTAGAAGGCGAACTTGAAGATGAGGTTCTTGTCGTCGTAGGCCACGCTGAAAGACTTCAGGTCAAAGACCTGGGGCTTGAAGACCGAATCGGTCGGGTAGATATAGGCGCCGGGGCCGTGGTCGTCCCCCTCCGGGTCGCTGACCTCCAGGATGACCGTCGCGGTCCCGAGGTCGGGCAGGACGACCTGGGCCGGGCCCTGGACGGGCAGGACCGTCCCCGCGGGCAGGATCGCCAGCACCACCCGCAGGTCGTCTCCGGCCTCCAGTTCGCCCAGCGCCTCCCACGGGATGGCGGCCTCAAAGGTGTCCGCCCCCTGCGCCGCCGCCCCGACCGCCTTGCCACCTTCCCACTTCGCCTTTCCGGCCCGGTAGACCAGCAAGGTTTGCCCATCCCACTCAAAAAGGTGGGACGCGGCGATCCCCAGCAGGGACAGAGTCTCCCCCTCCCCCGCGCGGGTGTACGGGAGGACCTGGGGGGAGCGCGGGGAGGCGAGGTAGATGCCCAGGCGCGTCCCGGCGGGCAGGGCCTGGCTGTAGTTCAGGCGGACGTAGAGGGCCTTTGCGTCAAAGGCGTAGGCCAGATTCATCCCCGCGGCCAGCGCGCCGCTGGTGAAGAGCGCAGCGTTATCCCACTCGCCGGGAGCGCTTTTGCCGTCCACCGTCGGGGTGGAGAGCCCTTTCACCTCCTGCTCGGCCTTCGCCGGTCTCTTCGGGATAATCGGCACATTGACGAAGGTCGGCACCGGCTCCCCCAGCGACTCGTAGACTCTCCTTAAAAGCGCGCGGAAGCCCTCGTCAAAGTACTCGTCCTGCCCCGAATCCTGGTCGCTCCCGTACCACCAGAACCAGTCCGACCCTTCGGCCAGATACATATAGTCCAGCGCCTGGGCAATCGCCTCGGGACTGGCCTGGCGCGTTTTGCTGATGTCGTACTTGGAAAGGTCGTAGCGGGTCTGGACCAGGTAGTTCCAGGCCTGCCGTTCCTCCGGCTCGCCGATCCAGGTGTCGTAATTGGCGCTGAACCAGGCACCCGGGAACAGATAGTCCAGCGTCCGCTGCTCCGGGAACATCGCCAGGTACTCCGACGGCGTGACGGTCTGGATGGTCTGGCTCTCGGAGAGTTTGCGATAGAGGGCGTGGAGGAACTCCTTGCCGTCGTTCTTGTAGTACTCCCAGGCATTTTCGCCGTCCAGGATGATGCTGACGACGTGCGGGCCGGGAGCGCCCTCCTCCTTCAGGCGCAGGCGGATGTTCTCCAGCCGCTGGATCAGGTCCTCGGCGGCCTGCTCTCCGGGGGTGCCGGAGTAGGTGAAGCCGATTTTATCGGAGAGGACCCAGTCCCGGAAAAAGATGGCGACCTTCTCGCCGTCCTTGCCCACCACGTAGTAGGGGCGATAGAGGGCATCGGCCTCCTGGACGACCTCGCGGTTATCACGGGTGAAACTCCCCAGTCCCAGCGACTGGGCCAGCACCGGCTCACCGGTAGCCATCCACTGAAAGCCCGCCTTCGCCACCAGAGGGACAATCTCCTGCGCCACGGCCCCTTCGGCGGGCCAGAGCCCGCGCGGAGGTCGCCCGAAGTGTCGTTCGTAGATTTCCACGCTGCGCTTGAGGTGGGTGATGGCGTCGTTGGGATAGGAGAAGCGCTGAGGCATCTCCGCGTCGGGGTTGCCTACCAGGGCCAGGTTGGTATCGTAGATGAGGGGCAGGATGGGATGGGCATACGGAGTCGTCGTCACCTCAATCTGGCCCTTCTCCTGGAGTTCCTGATGGATCGGGATGACCTGGCTCATCACCCGACGCACTTCGTTGAAGAGAACAACTTTATCCTCTTCCGAAAAGCCGTGGTCTTTGGCGACGAGAGATCGGAGGGGCTCTTTCGCCAGGTCGTCCGGGTCCATCCAGGCCAGGTTGAACCAGATTTGCAGGTCGCGGAAGTCCTGTTCGGTGAAGGTCTCCAGCGCCCGCGCGATGGCCTCGTCGTCGGTCCCGCCGCGCTTATCCAGGAGCGCCTTGTAGCCGGGATACCGCTTGATGATGTTATCCCAGTTGGCATCAAAGAAGCGCCGGAGGATGAACTCTTTCTCCTCCTTCGTGAGTTCCGCGGCAGGCTTTTCCGCCAGCACCCAGTATCTGTCCTTCGCCCCGTTCTGGACGAAGTCGTCCAGTTGCCGCAGGAGAACCGGGGTCAGGTTGAAGGTGACGTGGACATTGGGATACTGGGCCACCGTCGCCGCCATATCGTAGTAGTCCTTGGTGGCGTGGACGCGCACCCAGGGGCGGGTGTAGATGCCGTTCTCGTCCTTGTAGTAGAGCGGCTGATGCTGATGCCACACCAGGTTGAGATACAGGACGTCGGTGCTGGGCGGCGCGGCCGTTGGGGCGGGTTCGGTAGGTGGAGGCGCGGTGGGCGACGGCGGGACCGGTGTCGCCGTCGGGCGCGCGCAGGCACCGAGGAGCAACGTCAGCAGAACAAGCCAGTTCAGGATACGGATACTGCGCATAGATCACCCCTTCACAGAACCCAGAGTGAGGCCCGAGATCAGCCATTTGGAAGAATACAGGAACAGCGCCATCACCGGGATGGCGATGAGCACCGAGGCGGCGGCAAATTTGCCCCAGGCGACGGTGAACTGCTGGGCATACGTAAAGATACCCAGGGGCCACGTGTAGATGTCATTCTTCTGGAGGACGACGCGCGCCACCAGGTACTCGCTCCAGCCGCCCATGAAACTGAACAGGAAGGCAATCGCCAGGGAGGGGCTGGAGAGTGGCAGAATGATGCGGGTGAGAACTCCGATGCGAGAAGCGCCGTCTATCAGGGCCGCCTCTTCCAGGTCAATGGGGATAGTGTCGTAGTACCCTTTCAGCATCCAGATAGTGAGCGGGACGGAGGAAACAGAGTAGGCGATGATTAGGCCGAGGGAGGTGTTGATCATTTTCAGCCGCGCCAGCATCACGTAGAGCGGCAATAGCAACATCCCCGCCGGGATCATCTGGGTGGTGAAGAGGAACACCAGCGCGGGGGACCGTCCCCGGAAACGGAAACGGGAGAAGGCATACGCGCTCACCGCCGCCAGCGCAACGCTGATGAGAGAGGTGACCATCACGATGGAGAACGAGTTCCAGAGCCAGAGGAAAAAGTCTGACCGGCGGTTTTTATCCGGGACGCCGAAGAGCACTTCTTTGTAGTTATCCAGCGTGGCGTTCTCCGGGATGATGCGCAAACTGGTGGTCAGGAGGGTGTCGTTGGGGCGCAGGGAGATGGTCACCACGCGCAGGACCGGATAAACGCAAATCGCACAGGCGATAATCAGCAGCAGATGGATCATCAGGCGCTTGAAGGGGCTATCGCCCCGGGCGCGGAAGAAGAACCAGCGAAAGAAACGAGCGATAGGGTTTTTCCTGGACATTGTAACCTCCACCGTTCACTCGGTAGCCGCTTTCAGACCACCGGTCACGCGCAGATAAATGATGGTGAATACCAGCAGGATCATAAAAATCACCAGGGCGAACATCGCCGTGAAGCCGTAGCGGTAGAACTGGAAGGCCGCCTTGTACATAGACGAGACCAGGATGTCCGTCTTCTCCTGCGGACCCCCCTGCGTGATCAGGTAGATGACGTCAAACTTGTTGAACGTCCAGATGACGCCCAGGATCACCGCCGGGGTGAGCACCGGGCGCAGCAGCGGCAGGGTGATGTTGCGGAACATCTGCCACTTGGAGGCGCCGTCTATCTCCGCGGCTTCGTAATACTCGTGGGAGATGCTCTGCAGGCCGCCCAGGATAATCACCGCCATAAAGGGGATGCCCAGCCAGATGTTGCTGATCAGGACGGACATAAAGGCCCAGAAGGGGTCCTGTTTCCAGGAGACGGGGCCGATGTTCGCCGCCAGCCAGGAAAATACAGGCGAGAGAAGAGTCACCTGGTCGCTCAGGTTGGCGAAAAAGGTCTGGATGTTCTTCAGCATGATGTTGAAGAAGCCGTAACGGAGGTCAAACTCGTTCCGCAGGGCCATGGCGGCGATGGTGGTGGGGATAGCCCACGGGAAAACCAGCAAGGTGCGGTAGAACCCCTGGAGTTTCATCGGGCGGTGAAGCAGGAGCGCCAGGATCATGCCCATAGAGACGTGGAACGTGACGTTGATAACCGTCCACAGGATGGTGCGCCCGAAGACCTCAAAGAACTTCGCGTCTTTGGCCACGTTACCGGTGAAGAGGGTTTTCAGGTTCTCCCAACCGTATACCAGCCCATAGGACGCGTTTTTGGTCGCCTGAGTGCCCAGCGAGGCATTGGAGAAGGCCAGTTTGATCTCAAATAGGAAGGGATAGACGATGAGGAAGAGCACTCCAATAAAGGCCGGGATAACCAGCAGATACGCCAGCCCGACGCGGGACACGCGCGGCCCACTCAGCCACTGGATGAGGCCGAAAATCGCCCCCAGAAGAAGCAGAACAGTCAGGGCGACGAACAGCGAAGCGTTCTCTTTAGAAGTCGGATTCGCTCCGATAGCCCATTTCTGGAGCGATGTCACGGCATTGCTGGGGAACCAGAAGAAATCTTTCACCGCTCCTGCCGGAAGGCGGATCAGGTCGGTGAGGTCAAAGAACATCACGACCAGTTGGAGCATCACCAGAGCGATCAATCCCTGGAACAGCCGGATAATCCATCCGCTCCAGGTGTTGCGGGGCGCCCGGAAGAAAATCTGGTAAAAGTAGAGTTCCACCAGGGCGATGCCGAGAAAGATGGCGCCGACGAACAGACCGACTTCCCGCAATCGCGAAACGACAATCGGGCGGTTCAGGGAGATACCGGCGGAGTAGGGTTGAATCAGCACCCGGAGCAGGAAATATACCGCCAGAATTGCCAGAACCCAGAGTGCGGTGGGCAGATATTTCCGAAGAGATTTGATCTTCTCCATCCTTTCCTCCCCAAAGGAACTTCCTATCGGAGGCAGCACGCACCGTCTGCTATATACTTTCAACACCCCCCGCTGAAGGTTGCTGAAAGAGTCGGATTTTCATCCAGCGGGGGTCACCCCTGGGTAGAACAGTGATGTTCCCCTGGCCCCCTCCCTTGAGGGCGGATGGATCGTCCCGCCCCTACGACCGCACGGGGAGGTAAGGGCAAGGACAAGCCTTGCCCTTACGGGGGTTTCGGGACGGGCGGCCTTCGGCCGCCAGCGCCAAAACCCCAAATTTTTCTCCCCCTCCGGGCCGGGGGATGAGGGGTGAAAACGCTTCCCAGAAGAGCAGGACAGGCCTCCGGTACCTCGTCCCTCGCTACTTTTTCAACACCCCTCGCTGGGGAAAGGGGGGGATTCCGGTATCCGTATCAAGGAGCAAAGGTATTGAATTGAAAAAAGGGGGGAGCAAGGATGCTCCCCCCTGTGCTTCTACAACCTACTTCAGGGTCGCCACGCACTCGTCCGCGGCCGCCTGAGCAGCGGCAGCAGCCTCGTCGGGGGTGATGGTGCCCGCCATCACGCCCTCCAGGTTGGGCCGCCAGGCATCCCAGGCGCAGCGCATCTCGGGCGCAGCAGGCATACCCCGACCGTAAGACAGGGCGGCCATAGAACCGGCGAGGATCGGGTCAGAGGTAATCGCCGGGTCCTTCGCCACTTCTTTGTTGGAGGGCAGACGCTTGAAGTTATCCAGCCAGCGCTTCTGGACGTCGGCCGAGGTCATGAAGGTGATGAACTTGACCACGGCGTCCTTCTTGGCCGGATCATCCAGCACGCCCTTGTAGACCATGAAGTACTTGCCGCTGGTCATCTCGGTGTAGGGGTTGCCTTTGATGGGCGGGACTGGGGCAACGCCCAGTTTGTCGCCCAGGGCCTCTACATAACTGCCGAGGGACCAGTCGCCGTTGATGATCATGGCCGCCTTGCCCTCTTTGAAGAGCGTGTCGGCGCAGTTGTAGTCGCACTCCTGAGGCACCACTCCCTCGTCCTTGAGGCTCTTCACGAACTTCAGGTAGTTGATGAAGGCCTCGTTGTTGAACTGGGGCTGGTCGTTCGCATCCAGAGGCCAGCCACCGAAGGCGCCGTAGAAGCCAGCGCCCCAGAAGGGCTCGTTCAGGTTGTAGGCAAAGCCCTGAATGTCGCCCTGGGTCAACGCCTTGGCCTTCTCAATCAGTTCCTCAAAGGTCTTGGGAGCCTCGGGGATCAGGTCCTTGTTGTAGAGCAGCATCAGGTGGTTGCCGTAGTTATCCGGCACGCCCCAGAGAGTGCCCTTCACGACCGCCGGCTCCAGCGCGCCAGGGAAGAACAGGTCCAGGAACGCCTTATCAAACAACTGGTCAACCGGTGCCACGATGTCCAGCGCGCTGAAGGGGCCCGCGAAGTCGTTGGGGACGCGCACCACCTCGGGCGCAGCCTCCGCCAGAGCGGCGGTCTGGAACTGATCCCGCAGCGCTTCGTTGTCGTAGTGGGTGCGTTCCACGTCAATGGTGGGGTTGGCCGCCTCAAACTCGGCGATCAACTGGTCCATGAACACATCCACCTCGTCGCCTTCCTGTTCCCAGAACGCAATGACGACCTTCTCGGGAGCAGGAGGCTCCACCGGCTTCGGCGGCTCGGTGGCGGGCGCCGCAGTGGGCGTCGCTTTGGGAGCGCACGCGCTCATGACGAACGCGGCGACGAGCAGAACGCTCAGAATGAGCCAGGACTTCTTCATGGTATCTCCTCCTTGAGATTTTGGGTTTACAGTAAAGTACTATTGAGTTGATAAGGGTAAATGGTTTGTGCTGTAGGGTATATGCGTTGTACGGAACACGTCTCCTGCTTCTCTGCTGGCATCCCTCCTTTCTTGAGATGACGGTAAACTTTAGGTAACTGTTCAGTCAGCGGTTGAAACCGCCCCTGGAGGGCACTTCGTGCCGGGCGACCGCCTGCACGGTCGCCGGGGCGGCGTCCCCGCCGGTGGACGCCCGGC
>CAKZOY010000404.1 GCA_937138275.1 uncultured Chloroflexota bacterium | reverse complement strand
CCGCCTGTTTTATTCCTCCGGAAATTGGGCGCGCAGGTCGGCGCTTTCCCGTCGGTGCGCCTCGGCGGCCTCCATCTCTCCGACGGTTTCCAGCGCCAGGGCCAGTGCCTCGTGGATATCCGGCTCCAGTGGCTGAATCGCCGCCGCCTGCTCCAGGTGAACCAGCGCCTCTTTCGCCCGACGCTCTACCAGCAGGACCACCCCCAGATGATAGTGGCCCCAGGCGAATGCCGGTTCTCCCTCTTCGGCGTCCACGACCCGTCGGAGTGCCGCCTCCGCCTCCGCCAGTTCCCCTGCCCGCAAATGGCGCATCGCGTTCCGGAAGGACTGCTCCGTCTCCTGAAAGCGGCCGTACTTTTCCCACTGACCGAAGAAGGTGTGGATGTCAAAATCAAAGGCGCGTTCGGCCCCACACGCCTCACAACGAGCAATCAGGTGGTCTATTGGGCCCATTGGTCCCTGCCGCAACTCCTGACTTCTGGCGGTGAAATAGCCCCCGCAGGAGCAGCGCTGGTTGGCGACGTAGACGTATTCAAGCTCAATGCTGTTGGCCGGTATGGGTTGCATCGGAGACCTGCGTCGTTGCGACGCCGCGCCTTACACCCCGGGAAGCCGCAGCCGGAAGAGGCGGGAGACCAGCCCGATCAGGCCGCGCAGGGTTTTCTGCTGGGGGGTCGGGTGCTCTATCGTTTCCAGGCCCGCCTGATACGCGGCCAGCCCGCCCCAGCGGTCGCCGGCCTTCCACATCTGGACCCCCAGCGCCATCAGGGTTTCCCCCTGCCGTTGCCGGTCCTCCAGTTCGGCGAAGAGGTCGGTGGCCCGGCGGAGGTACTCCTGCGCCCGCAGATGGTCGCCCCGGCTGGCTAAGAGCCCTCCCAGGTTGCCCAGGGCCTGGGCCTCCCGGTGGCGGTCGCCCAGGCGGGCGAAGGCGGCCCTGGCTTCCTCCAGGGCCGCCCGCGCTTCCTCCCAGCGGTGGAGCATCCGGTAAACCACTCCCTGGTTGTTCAGCATCTCCGCCGCTTCCAGGTCGTTCCCCTCCACGGCGAAGCGCTCCTGGGCTTCCCCAAACCGCCGGAGGGCCTCCGCGTAAAGCCCCTCCTGAAAGAGGCGCAGCCCTTCCGCTTTCAGTTGCTCGGCGGTTTTCTCCGTCCGCTCCACTACCCTTTCTCCTCGGCCACAAAGGCCTCGTAGGCCTGAGCGTCCAGCAGGTCGTTAAACTCGGCCGGGTTGGATGGGCGGAAGCGGATCATCCAGCCTGCGCCGTAAGGGTCCTGGTTGACCAGTTCGGGCGTGCTCTGCAGGTCCTCGTTGACCGCGATGATCTCGCCGCCCATCGGCATATACAGGTCGGAGGCGGCCTTCACCGACTCCACCGAACCGAAGACGTCGCCGCGGGCAAAGGAATCCCCCACCTCCGGCAGTTCCACATAGACGATGTCGGAGAGGGTTTCCTGGGCATGGTCGCTGATCCCGCAGACGATTTCCTCCCCGTCCCAGCGGGCCCATTCGTGGGTCCTGGAATAGCGGGCATTAGGGTCCAGTTTCATGGCAAGTGTCCTCCTTTATCGTAGAGTGGTTGCAAAAATGCTGAAGTTGACAAGGGAAATTCGGGCTTGCGCAGTAATTCGCCTTGCCTGGGAAGGGGTAAGGGGCGGGGTTTTGGGGGCGGCGAAGCCGCCCCCAAAACCCCTCTTTTCCCCTTTACCCCACCTGGAGGCTGCTGAAAAAGTCACGGTGAAAACGGTCGGCGAAGGCCGACCCCCGGCCGAAGGCCCTCCAGGGGCGACTTCAGTCGCTGAAGCCTTGAATTGCCGCTCTAATACCCGGCTCTCTTGTCCACCACATTCCGCAACGGCTCACCGGCCACGTACCGGCGCAGGTTTTCCAGGAAAAGTTCTATCTCCCGCTCTTCTATATAGGGAGAACTCCAGGAATTGTGCGGAGTGATGATGACGTTGGGCATGTCCCAGAGGGGACTATCCTCCGGCAAGGGTTCTTCGGCGAAGACGTCCAGGCATGCCCCGCCGATGCGGCCTTCCCGCAGGGCTTCTACCAGCGCCTCTTCGTCCACCAGCGCGCCCCGGGCGATGTTGATGAGCCAGGCATCGGGCTTCATCGCCGCCAGCGCCTCCCGCCCGATGATCCCGCGCGTCTCCTCGGTGAGGGGCAGGGCAACGACGACGAAGTCGGACTGCGATAGCAGGTTATGCAACTGCTCTGGGGGAAAGACCTCATCGGCAGCGTCGCTGGAGGCCGGGCGGCGACGCAGGCCCAGGACGCGCATCCCGAAGGCGCGGCAAAGACGGGCCACCTCCGAACCGATGTCTCCCAGGCCGACGATCCCGACCGTCAGCCCGCGCAGTTCCCGCAGGGGGAGTTTCTCCCAGCGATGCTCCCGTTGCTGGGCCAGAAACTCCGGTAGCCTCTTGACCACCGCCAGCATATAGGCCAGCACCGTCTCGGCGATGGGGACGTTGAAGACGCCGCTGGCGTTGGTCAGAATGGTCTCCGACTCCCGCAGTTCGGGGAAGAGGAGATGGTCTACCCCTGCGCTGATCGTATGGACCCAGCGCAGGTGAGGGATGCAGACGATGAGGCGCCGGGTCGCTTCCGGGGAAAGCCCCCAGCGGAGAAAGAGGACGTCGGCCCCTTCCAGGCTCTCGGCCACCTCTCCGTCGGGCCCAATGGGGACAATCTGGCAATCCGGGGCGATCCGGCAGACCGGTTCGCTCAGATGCGCCACGAGGTGGTCAGGAAGGAGGAGTTTCATAGAAAACCGCTCCGGACTTTTCGGGGACTCAGTGGGCGGTACAGGACTTGAACCCTACCTGCTTCCTGCTGCCGGCTCCCTGCCTTTCCGGAGATTCAGTGGGCGGTACAGGACTTGAACCTGTGACCTCCTCCTTGTAAGGGAGGCGCTCTGACCAACTGAGCTAACCGCCCCGCGCCTAAAATGATAGCACGTTTTCTGGGGAAGTCAACCGGTTGCTCGAAATTCCGTTTCGCGGTACACTATTCCTACCCTGCGATAGGAGGCCTCCGTGCCCTTTGATGCTTACGATCGCCCGATCCAGTATCTCCGGGTCTCGGTTACCGACCGCTGTAATCTCCGGTGCGTCTATTGTATGCCTGAAGAGGGCGTCCCCAAACTTTCCCATCAGGACATCCTGCGGAACGAAGAGATCGTCCGCATTGTACGCATTGCCGTGGAGATGGGTTTTGTCCACATTCGCCTGACGGGCGGGGAACCCCTGGTACGGGCCGGGATCGTGGACATGGTCTCCGAACTGGCCCGCATCCCCGGCCTGGACGATCTCTCTATGACGACCAACGGCCTTCTACTGCGCCGGTACGCCGAACCCCTGGCCCGCGCGGGCCTGCGGCGGATCAACCTCAGCCTGGATACCCTCCGTCCGGAACGGTTTCGCCAGATGACCCGCTGGGGGAATCTGGAGGACGTGCTGGCTGGGCGGGAAACGGCGCTGGCGGCAGGTCTTTGGCCGGTCAAAGTCAATATGGTGGTCATCCGCGGGCTGAACGACGATGAGGTGGTGGATATGGCCCGGCTGACCCTGCAGCCGGAGTGGCATGTCCGGTTCATTGAGGTGATGCCGTTGGGTGCCGGGGCGCACTGGTCCGGAGACGGTGTGGTCCCTTCGGCGGAGATTCGCGCCCGTATAGAAGAAGCGCTGGGGCCGCTCACCCCCGTCTACAACGAAGTGGGGATCGGCCCCGCCCGCTACTACCGCCTGCCCGACGCCGCCGGTACACTGGGCTTTATCAGCGCCATCACCGAGCACTTCTGCCGGGGCTGCAACCGTCTGCGCCTCACCGCCGACGGCCGTCTGCTCCTCTGCCTGCTCTCGGGCGCCAGCGTGGACCTGCGCACTCCCCTGCGCCAGGGGGCCACGGACGATGAGTTGCGCGACCTCTTTCTGCAGGCCGTCCTCATCAAGCCGCGCGGTCACACTCTGGAAGAAGGGATACCTGCAACCCTTCCGATGTCGCATATCGGGGGTTGACAATGGACGAGTTCACGATCGCCCCGCTGCAAACTCCGGAGGAATTCCTGGCCTGCGAGCGCCTCCAGCAGACCGTCTGGCGCATGGGCACCGACGACATCCCCAAAGCGACCGCCACGATGCTCATCGCCAGCCAGCGGTACGGCGGGATGGTGCTGGGCGCATTTGACCGCCAGGGACAACTGATCGGTTTCGTCTTCGGCCTGCCCGGACGGGTCCCTCCGGACAACCCCGCCGCGGCGGGTCCCCAGTGGCAACTCTGCTCCCGGATCACGGGCGTCCATCCCGACTGGCAGGGCAGGGGCGTCGGCTACCGGCTGAAACTGGCCCAGCGGGAGTGGGCCCTCGCCCACGGTTATGAACTGGTCACCTGGACCTACGACCCGCTGGAGGCTGCCAACGGGACGCTGAATCTGGGGAAACTGGGTGCCGTCTGCCGCTGCTATTTGCGGGACTTCTACGGCCCGATGGCCGACGGCCTGAACGTCGGCCTGCCGTCGGACCGGCTGGAAGTGGCCTGGTGGGTCGGCAGCCAGTGGGTACGGCGTCGGGTGGAGGAAGGGTGGTGTCCGCCCCGCCTGGAGGGTCTGCTGGATGCCGGAGGGATCATCCTCAACCCCGGCCGCCCCCGTCCGGATGGATGGGTGGAACCCGGCCCGGTGCGTCTGCCGGAAGGGGAGGCCGTCCTGGTGGAAATCCCCGCCCCCATCCAGGCGATCAAGCGCACCGACCCCGCCCTGGCGCTGGCCTGGCGGATGAATGTCCGGGAGACCTGCGAGGCCGCCTTTGCCGCTGGGTACACCGCCTGCGACGTGGTCCGGGTGGAGGGAGACACCGCCCGCGTCTACTACCTGCTGCGGCGATCGGTGTCTATGGAGTAGGCCACAGAGAAACACGCAGAAACACACAGAAAAATTTTTTTATAATTTCTTTGTGTCCTTCGTGTTTCCCTTCGTATCCTAAGTTTTACAGGAGAGGCTTATGAAACGGCGCGTACTGTTCCTGTGCACCGGCAACTCCGCCCGCAGCCAGATGGCGGAGGGGCTGGTCAACCACTTTCTGGGCGGCCGCTGGGAGGCGTATTCCGCCGGTACCTATCCTGCTGGCTACGTCCATCCCCTGGCCATTCAGGCGATGGCCGAACTGGACATAGATATTTCGGGGCAGCGCTCCAAATCGGTGGAGGAATTCCGCGGCGAGCAATTTGACGTCGTCATCACCCTCTGCGATAGCGCGGCCCAGGAGTGCCCCGTCTGGCTGGGGCCGGGACGGGCGATCCACATAGGCTTCCCCGACCCCGCCCAGGCCGACGGGGTCACCGAAGACCGCCAGGATGCCTTCCGCCGGGTGCGGGACGCCATCCGGGAGAGAGTGCTGGGATACCTGGAGACGGAGGAAGCGGAGCCAGAGATGCCTCGGTTTGTTTTGCGATGAGAAACTCTGACTCCGCCTATCGTGTCCTTCCCCGAGTCGGCGCGTACCTGGCCCTGCTCTGTGCGGCACTCCTGCGCCTGCTGTGGTTGCCGGACCTGCCGATCGGTCTGCACTACGACGAGGCTGCTAACGTCATCCTCACCCAGGAGATCGCCCAGGGGGTCAGCCGGCCTGTCTTTATCGGCGCGTATACCGGGAAGGAGGTCCTCTTCTTTTACCTGGGCGCGCTGTGGTTCCGAGTGGTCGGATCGGCGCCCTGGATTTTGCGCCTGAACGGGGCTGTTATCGGCATCCTGGCCGTGGCAGCCACTTACGCCGCGGCGCGCGCTCTCTGGAGGACGGAGCGATATGCCCCCTGGCTGGCGACCTTTGCGGCCGCATGGCTGGCCCTTCTGATGCCCCACCTCATCCTGAGCCGGTATGGCTTCCGGGCCGTCAGCCAGTCCCTGCTGGAGGCGCTGACCGTCGCCGCGCTCTGGCGCGGATTCCGCACTGAGCGCTTCCGCTGGCTGCTGGCGGGGGGCCTGTTTCTGGGCCTGACCGCGTACACTTACCTGGCCGCGCGGCTCTTCCCCATCCCCCTGGCTCTGGCGATGGTCTGGATGCTTTTGCGTTCCCCCCGTCAGGAGCGAGTGCGTCGCCTCCTGCAATGGGCCCTCGTCGGCGCGGTAGCGGCGATCGTATTTGTTCCCCTGGGGCTCTACTTCTGGCAGCATCCGGAGGCCTTCGGGGTGCGCATCGCCCAGGTGATGGCCCCCACCGCGCGGGACGTCCTGGACGGCCTGGGGCGCTGTGTGCGCGGGCTGGTATGGCCGGGTCAAGGAGACCCGGGAGCCCGATTCAACCTGCCGGGGCGTCCCGTCCTGGACCCCCTTTCGGGCCTGCTGGCGCTGATCGGCCTTGTGGGGATACTGTTTCGCCGTCCCCAGGACCCGCTTACCGATGCCGGCCGGGTTCTCACTCTGGCCGCCCTCTTCGTCTTGCTCCTGCCCAGCGCCCTGGCGACGGGTGACAGCGTCCCAAATCATATGCGCCTGGTCGGTATCTACCCGTTCCTGGCGATGTTGCCCGCATGGGCGCTGACCCGAGTGCTTTCCCGCCTCCCGGTTCATATCTACGGGCGGGCCTCGCTGGCGGCGCTGGCTCTTCTCCTGGGCGGCGGTGGCCTGCTGACCGGCGCGTCCTATTTCCGCTGGGCCCGTTCCACCGAAGTTTTCTACGCCAACGACGGCGACATGGTCCTGCTGGCCCGAGCCCTGGACACCGCCGACCTGCAGGATACGACCGTTTACATCGCTTCCTACCACTACCGCCATCCCACCGTCGCCGCGCTTTCCCGCCCATACGGTCAGGCCCGCTGGATGACGGGTGGGGCTACCCTGGTCCTGCCGCCCCAAGGCGATGCTCTCTACCTGATCCCGGTCACCGCGCTCCCCCCGGCCCCCTGGCCCCAGGAGTTGACCTCTCGCTGGTCGGAAGAGGTCGTCCCCGACCCCTCTGGCCGTCTGGCGCTGTGGGTCCACCGCTTGCCCGCGGCAGCGGTCGCCGAACTCCGCGCCGCTCAGCCTGCCGCTGACTTCGCCCACATCGTCCAGGTGAACGGCGTCACCCCGCTGAACGCCTGCACCGTCGGCGAATCCTGTGTCGTGCTCGTAACCTGGGAGGTCCGGGCCGTGCCCGACTTTCCCCTTCAGCCCGTCGTTCGCCTCATCCACCCGAAAACTGGCGAGTGGTCCCGGACCCACCCCTTCCACTACCCTGTCGGTGAATGGACGGTGGGGGAAGTTGTCCTGGACCAACTGGTTCTTCCGGTGCCGCCCGAAGCGCCTCCGGTAGACGGCTACCAGATCGCCGTCGGGTTCTTTAACCCCGACACGCTGCAATCCATCCCGCGTGTCGGGGCCGACGAGGAGTTTGCCGGTCTGGAGGCGACGTTCCCGCTGGGCGCGCTGCACCCCTCTTCTGCCTTCACCGCCCGCGGGGCTTTGCCCCCCGCCTGCCCGGTTGTGCCGGAAACGGCCCCCGAGACCGAGGGGGTGCGTCTTGTGGGCTGGTCGGCATTGCCTGCGACCCTGCGGCCCGGAGAGCGGTTGCCGCTGACCCTCTGCTGGCAGGCCCTCGCCGCTCCCCTGCCGGACCATCCCGTGGAAGTGCGCCTGGAGGGCAGAGAATCGGTTTCCCTTTATAAGGATGCCCCGGTCTATGGTCTGCTGCCTTTTTCCCGCTGGCGGGCCGGGCAGGTGGTGGAGGATCGGCTCTCCCTGCGCATTCCTCGGGCGCTGGGGCCGGGCACCTACACCGTGCGCCTGTACGTCGGTTCCACTCCGGTTGCCGACCTGGGCTCTCTCGCCGTCGCTTCGCTGGAGCGGGACTTCGCCCTCCCTCATCCCACCCATCCGCTGACCGCCGATTTCGGGGACGAAATCCGCCTGCTGGGGTACGATGTCGGCCCGGTGCAGCCCGGACAACCGTTCGCCGTCACCCTGTACTGGCAGGCGTTGCGGGAGACCGAAGAGGACTACACCGTCTTCGTACACCTGGTGGACCCGCAGACCGGTCAGATCATCGCCCAGATAGACGAGGGGCCTATGCAGGGGGCGTATCCGACCTCTCTCTGGATGACGGGCGAGGTCATCCGGGACGCACACACCCTTTCCATACCGGCGATCCCTCCGGGGACGTACACCCTCCGGATCGGGCTCTACATCCCGCTGACTGGCCAGCGCCTGACAGTAGACGGGGCCCAAAACGTCTCTGTGCCCATAACGGTAAACTCAGATTAACGCCTTGCAACCTGTAATCTGCAATCTGCAATTTGCAATCCGCAATCTGCAATTTGCAATCCGCAATCTGCAAT
>CAKZOY010000403.1 GCA_937138275.1 uncultured Chloroflexota bacterium | reverse complement strand
GCCCTCCCCGATGGCTCTTACGGCGGCAACCCCTGCGGGTTCCTGATCAAAACCGTGGAGGGGCCCCACATCTACCTGGCCTGCGATACGGGGCTTTTCTACGATATGAAACTGATCGGCGAGGAAGGGGTGGACCTGGCGGTTCTGCCCATCGGGGATAATTTCACCATGGGGCCGGATGATGCGCTGCGGGCGGTGAAACTGCTCCAGCCCCGCAAAGTGGTCCCCATCCACTACGACACCTTTGACATCATCCGGCAGGACCCGTACGCCTGGGCCGAGCGGGTGCGGGCGGAGACGTCGGCCGAACCCCTGGTGCTGAAACCGGGGGAGAGCGTGACGCTGTAGTATACGAAGGGCCCGCCCGCCGGGAGTTATTCCGAACGACTCGGATTTGAGGTGAAACCTGTGCGCCCGAAACTCGGCTGGAAAGACCATATTCTCCTGAACCTCTACTGGTTGGGCCTGAACGTCGCTTCCGGGACGATCACGCCGGTCCTGCTCCCGTATCTGGTCGCCCTCTTCGTTCCGCCGGAGCAGAAGAACACTTACCTGGGACTGGTGCGCTCCATCGGGCTGGCGGTCGCGATGATGGTACAGCCCATTGCCGGAATGTTCAGCGACCGCAACATGTCCCGCTGGGGGCGTCGTCGTCCGTATATCTTCGCTGGCACGATGCTGGACCTGGTGTTTCTGGCGATCGTCGGCGCGTCGCCCCTGTTTATCGGTTCGGCGATGGACTCCTTCTTCCTCCCCACCCTGGGCATCTCCACCGCCCTGTTCGTCCTCATTGTGGGGATCGTCCTGCTCCAGATTTCGTCCAATCTGGCCCACGGCGCGCTCCAGGGGCTCATTCCCGACGTGGTGCCGGAAGACCAGCGCGGCCGCTCCTCCGGCGTCAAAGCCGTGATGGAACTCCTGCCGGTCTTTCTCGTCATCGTCGTCGGGCCCCTGGTGGACCGGGGACTGGTCTGGCTGGTGGTGGGCTTTGTCGGCCTTGCTCTGGTACTGACAATGCTGGGCACCATTCTGGGCGTGAAGGAGGAACCGCTCCGGGAGAAGCCTGCCGGGCCGGTCGCGGAGGGCATCGGACGGCTGGTCGCATTGACGGCCATTTTTGTCCTGGTCACCCGCGCGGCGCTCTGGATGGTGAACCAGGCGGGCGGACTGGCAGCCGGTGCGTCGCTGGGGACGCAGGTGACCATCGGGGTACTGGTCGGGCTGATCGCGATGGCCGGCTCCATTTTCCTGGGCGTCTACTTCGGCGCCTGGGTCGGCATCGGGCGGGAAGCCCCCCGCCAGACCCCCTTCATCTGGTGGGTGGTCAACCGGCTGATGTTCCTGGCAGCCGTCGGCTCCGTCCAGGGGTTCGCCCAGTACTTCCTGCGGGATGTTCTGCACATCCCCAATGCCGCCACGATGACGACCATTCTGCTGGCGGTCGTCGCGCTCTTCCTGCTTCCGTCGGCCGTTATCGGCGGTCGCCTCTCCGACCGGATCGGACGGAAACGGCTGGTGGCGCTGGCGGGCCTGATCGCCGGAGCGGGGACCGTCCTGCTCCTCTTCTCCACCAACATCCCGCTGGTGCTGGTCAGCGGCTGTATCATCGGTCTGGGCACCGGGATTTTCTACGCCGCCAACTGGGCGCTGGGGACCGACCTGGCACCGGCAGCGGAGGCGGGGCGGTATCTGGGGATCTCCAACCTGGCGGGCGCGGGCGCCGGAATCGTCGGGGCGGGGATCGGCGGGCCGCTGGCGGATTTCTTCAACGTTCTTCGGCCCGGCCTGGGCTATCTGGTCATCTTCGCCATCTACGCGGCGCTCTTTTTCCTCTCCGTCCTGGCCCTGACCCGGGTCCGGGCGGGCCGGTGATTTCAAAAACACGTCACCGGGTTTTGTAAGGGAGCGGCATCGGCCCCTACGAAACCCCAATTCCCTGCTCAAGTCCATTCCGGTTGCTGTCAGCCAGGGGCTGGCGCATCACCGACTGGCGAAGAGCAGGCATTCATTAATAGGAGAGGCCTATGAGAACAATCACCGTCAGTCTCCGTACACTGACTCCCATCTGGACCGGGGATGTGGACCGCACGTCGGAGCAGGTCCGCGAAACTGGCCTGATGGGCTCCGTTCGCTGGTGGACCGAGGCATTGATCCGGGGGCTGGGCGGATATGCCTGCGATCCCACCAGCAGCGACCGTTGCGGTTTTGACGAGGCGGCATACCGTCGGACCTACCAGGTGGAGGACGGCCTGCGGGACGTTTGCCCGGCCTGTCGGCTCTTTGGCTGCACCGGCTGGAGCAGCAAACTGCGCCTGGTCATAACGGATGGAGAAGGGGGATATGTCGTGAGTCTGGAGCAGCCCGGCGCCTACTTTGTGCTGAACTTTGTGGAGGTGAAGCCCACCACAGCCGAAGAGCGCTGGCTGCTGGCGAAGGTAGCCTGGCTGATCACCCGTTACGGCTCTATGGGCGGTAAGACCACCCTGAAGCCCCCCCAGCCCGACTACGGCCTGGTCGCGCTGGCTTCCCCCCTTCGGTTGCCGTCCTCCGTCACCCGGGAGTCGGTACAGGTCTGGTTGGCGAAGATGCTGGCGGAGTCCCCTGTCCTCCAGGAGCGGCTCCGCCGCGCCCCCCCGGAGTGGCCCAACCTGCGCCTCTTCTTTTTCAACACGGAGCGCTGGCTGGACACGGGGCAGGTTAATGAACTGGTCCGCGTGGACCCTTCGGGCTTCCTGAGCGGCCGGCGGGGGGTGAGCAAGAAGGTCTTCTCCTTCCAGAAAGGCAACCGCTTCTGGGGATACGCTCGGGATTCCCAGATGCTGGAAAAAGTCCTGGCCACGCTCCAGCGGCTGGGTGTTTCGAGCACTCGTACCGGAGAGGAGGTGCTGAATGAACTATAAACCGCGATCCCCATCAGGGCCCCCGCCGAGAGGGGGAGGTGGCGCTGCGGAGAAGGTCCCCAATCGGCAGGAGGACCGCCGTCCCCTGTATGACTTCTACGCCGCCTATCCCTGCGAAACGCAGGACGACGTACGCCGCATCGTCGGGGACCACAAAATGCCCTATAAGGAACTGGTCTGGCCCTACAGTCGGGTCTCCCTGCTGGCCCAGGCGCTGACCAGCGAGGTGAAGGACTTCGCCCGCAGCGGCCATCCCCGCTTCGGTGGGGGGTATAAAGGGATTGTCTATCGCCGAAAGGGCAACTCCCCCTATACCGATGAGGTCATCCGGCCGGGCCTGGAGCAGATGGACCGACTGGGCATCTATCCCCCGCACATAGAACTTCAGGACCTTCCTCCCTATTCGGCCTACTTTCAGTTCCGTTTCACTCTTGCCCGTCCCCTGTACACCCGGGACGATGAGGAATTCTACATTCACGAAAACCCGGTGATGAAAGAGGCCGTGTACAAAGTGCCGATGCTGCGGGCCAGTACCTGGAAAGGGATTCTCCGCTCCGTGATGGCCCGCCAACTGCCGGAGGGAGAGAATGCCCCGCTGGTTATCCGCCTCTTCGGACAGGCGCGCGATGAGGAAGAGGAACTGGCGGAAGAGGGGAATATGCTGGGGCGCGTTCGCCCGTATCCCACCTTCTTTGACCGCATCGGCCTGGAGGTGATTAATCCCCATAGCCGGACTACCCGCGCGGGAACGGTTCCCATCGTGATGGAAACGGTCCCCCCAGGCGCATCGGGCGTCTTTACCCTCCTGTATCTCCCCTTTGATATGCTGGACCGTCTCCCGGAAGAGGCGGCCTCAGAGGTGGCGGAGGACCTGAAGGCCCTCGGGGAGGCCATTGTGCTGATGATGCGCGTCTACGGGTTTTCCGGCAAGAGAACTCGGGGGTTCGGTGTTGCCCACCTGCAGGTCTCGGGCGTAGATCGTCCTGAAGGGGTAGTCGCCCTGAAGGATCGGGGCTGGCGTACGTTTACCACGTTGACCGAACTGCCCGATGCGCTGGACCTGCTTTTAGGCATTCCCACAGAAGGAGAGAGGCGATGAGCGAAGTCCGTATGCCTTACTTGCGGAAAACGTATTATGCCCTTGCGCTGGACCCCGTCCATATCGGGAGCGGGGAGATGCAGATGGGACGGGTGGATAATCCCATTGTTCGGGACGCCGCCAGCGGCCTGCCGAAGATCCCCGCCACCAGCCTGGCCGGGGTCGCCCGGACCTATACGGCGATGCATTACCCGGAGAAGTACCGTCGGCGGGTGGAGGTCAAGCCCGGGGTCTTCGGCTATGCCAGTTGCGCCGACCAGACCGGGCCCACCGGACGAAAGGACGGGGCCTGCGGCTTGATAGATTGCCCTATCTGTATCACGTACGGCTTCATCCAGCCCGGTGGTCGTTCTTCTCCCAGTATGGTTCAGGCCTTTGACGCGTTCCCTCTTTTCTTCCCTGCCCCTTCTATGCTCGGGCCGGTCTGGACTACCTCTCCAGAACGGTTGCGGGAACTGGTTCAATCCGGCGCGCTGGAGGAGAAGGACGTGGACATCCGCCTGAAACCGGAACATGGATTCCGGCTGCAGACCGGATTGCCCGCCCGACGGCTCAACCTGGGCTGGTTGCTGTTGCCCGTGGCCGTCCCGGCCTCGCCGCTGACCGCCTCGGGAGTCGCCGGGCTCAAGGCCGCCAGTGTGCCGGAGGAGATTTTGAACCGCCTGGTCCTGGTGCCCGATGAACTCTTTGCCCAGGTGGTGAACAACAACCTGGAGGTGCGCACCTCTACGGCGATTGATCGCTCTACCGGCGCTGCGCTCACTGGGGCCCTCTACACCTACGAAGCGATCCCGCGCAGCACCCTCTTCTCCTTCCAGGTGGTCTACAAAAACCCCAGCGACTTCCTGCTGGATGGGCAACCGATCCCTCAAGACGCGCTCTGGGTGAGAACTCAGGTAGAGAAAGGGTTGCGGTACATTGAGTATCTGGGGATCGGTGGCAAAAACAGTCGCGGGATGGGCCGGTTGCGGCTCCTCAATCTGGATAAGGAGGGGTGATACAATGGGCGTCCAGCAGACGGTGGAGAACCTGGATTTCTACTGCGCCGATTACGCGCGCCGGATTGTGGACGGGCTGAGGTACGAGGACCGATTGAGTGGAGATGAAATCACCCAGATGATTTCCAAGGTCCTGAACATCCTCCACGTCAACGGCCTCTATGCGTATATGCTCTATGTGCTCTGGAAGCGCTATAGCGGTAATCCCGTGGAGCGGAAGATCGCCGCGCGGATAGACTCTATGCTGGTAGGAGAGGTAGGGGAGCCTAGCCTGCTGCGTCTGGACGCGATCGGGCTTCCTCTTCAGGGGGCAAAGGATACCCTTGCCGTCGGGCAGGCACTGGCGCGCGACCTTCAGGACCTGTTCCTGGCGAAGGAGTTACTCACCCGTACGCTGACCTATGTGCGTTTCTACGCGCGCGCGGCGTGACCCGATCCGGGAGAGTTTTTTGCATCCATTTTGCCGTCGGGTAGTGACTCCGGTTGCACAAGGCTGGGAAATCCCGCTTGCCGCTTGGCAACGTTCCGGCCAGAGGAATGATTGACAGCAAGCGGAAACCGGCGGTCAGCAGGTGTTAACGTCCCC
>CAKZOY010000402.1 GCA_937138275.1 uncultured Chloroflexota bacterium | reverse complement strand
AGACAGTCCATCCCTCCGTAAGTCGCTGGCTTGACGGTTGCATCTATACTGTGCAGTTTCGCCCCGTCGGGTGGATTCTTCTGCCACCAGAGGGCGCTTCGCGTCGGTAACCCTTCTTCACCGTGCTCAACCTGCAACAGGGTAGATGGCTCTCCGGCGCAATGAGCCACACATATCGCCCCAAGCTGCGCTTTTAATTGGCAGCGCACGCGGAATGCCGCCCCAGCAATTGCTGTGTCGGAAACACAGACCAAGTCTGCGCTACAAATGTGACATTGTCAAGAGAAGTTAACTCCGAATCAACGTCCGTTCCGCCAGGAATGCCACTCCTTCCATTAGCATACCGCCAACCAGGGCCGCGAGGAGGAGTTCCCCCAGGCCGGTATCGGCCCCCATCCGTATGCCGAGTATCGCGTTGGCGATAGCGAGTACCAGAACATGGGCAACGGCGGCCCGACCGGGCCGTCGGCCCACTGCTGCATAGGCCAGCGGGGCAACAGGAGCATATAAAGAGACGTTATTGACCACAAAGGGGATGCGAGATATCGGCGGCGCCAGTACCCAGACCAGAACCGCCGTACTGACCAGGAGCAGGGTCAACAGGCCAATCTGCTGAACGAGGGTGAGACGACGAACCAGTTGCCGGGTGAAGGAGACCAGGCGTTGGGTGGGACGATGGGAGGACCCCGCGGCGATGTTTTCCGGTTGCGCCATCGCCTGAAAGAGCAGGTCACCGATAAACCATCCCAGCGCGCCCAGGAGCAGGGCCGAGATGGAACGCCCTGTGTAGAGGGCGGGAGTCATCCAGGGAGCAAAGAGAAGAAAATTGATCGCCAGTACCCCGATGAGGGCCATCACCATTCCAGTAACCATCTCCAGCGGCCAGCGGGTATCGCGGGGAACAGAAGTCCCCACCATGGGTGAAACGGGAGTCCGCACAGGAATGGCGATAGGAGAGTCAGCCATTCTCCCCTGCGGCACGGAAACCGTCTGCGGTAAAGAGACCGGACTGACGCCAGTCGCTATCTGGACGGCCTGTTGCATCTGGCGGGCATTGGCCCAGCGTCGGCTGGGGTCCAGTTCCAGGGCCCGCATCAGGACGCTCTCAAATTGAGGACGGATGAGCACTCCCATCTGGCGAAGTGGGAGCAGGGGTACCCGACTGACCCAGCGGTCCAATGCGGAGGGCGGCTCCCGGCTGCTGAGGGCATAGTAGAGGGTCGCGCTCAGACTGTAGAGGTCGGAACGGGGCTCTGTGTGATGGCCGCCCAGATAGAAGTGCTCCGGAGAGGCATACTCATACGTACCCATCCCCCGCACGACGGACCGAGTGCGCGGATCCCGTGGGTTCCACAACTTGACCAGTCCGAAGTCCACCAGCACCGCCTCCCCCGTGGGGCGGATGATGATGTTCTGCGGCTTGATGTCCCGATGGACGATGCGCCACTGGTGGCAGAGCGCCAGCGCGTCCAGCAACTGAACGGCCCAGCGGGCGACCTGTCCTTCGGGAAGGGCCCCCCAGCGAGAGACGCACCGTTCCAGGTTCTCCCCTTCCACGAAGTCCATCACCAGATAGGCTTTACCTTTTTCTTCAAAATAATCGGTCACGCGCGGGAGGTGCGGATGGGAGAGCGTGGCCAGGACGCGGGCCTCCTGCTGGAACTGCGCCCGCCACTGGGCGAGGACGGCAGGCGTTATCCCCGGCTGCGGGATCATCTCTTTCAGGGCGACAGGGATGTTCAACGAGAGGTCCCAGGCGCGGTAGACCGCGCCCATCCCCCCCTGGCCCAGAAGGCGCGCAATTCGGTAGCGATTTCGGAGCACTGTGCCAACAGGAAGCATCTATTACTCCTCCGGGAAACGGAGCCCAACAAATCCGGCGCGACGGCTCTCCCGAAAAAAGGGGAGAGTTCCGGCTTCTGCAGTTTCGTGAACGGTCTGCCGACCTACGGCCTTATTCCCCACAGCCGCACAGTCCCGTCTTCCGATGCGGAGGCCAGAAGAGAGCCATCCGGGGAAAAGGCCACGCTCCACACCCAATCGTTATGCCCCTCCAGCGTCCGCATGAGCGCTCCATCGGAACCACGCCACAACCGCACCGTATGGTCCCGTGCCCCGGATGCCAGAAGCGCGCCATCCCGCGAGAAGGCAAGGGTGGGAATCGCGCCCGTATGACCCGGCATTGTTCGCAGAAGCGCCCCGTCTTCCACACGCCACAGGCGCACGGTGTTATCCGCAGCCGCCGATGCCAGGCGGGTTCCATCGGGGAAAAGACCGCAATGCCCACCCAGTTTGTATGCCCTTCCAGCGTCCGCAGAGGAGTGCCATCCGACAGGCGCCAGAGCCGCACGGTCTTATCACCGGAGGCCGAAGCCAGAAGCGAACCATCGGGCGAAATGTCCAGGCCGTTCACGGAATCGGTATGCCCTTCCATTATTCGCAGAAGCGTCCCATCCGAGACGTGCCACAGCCGTATAGTTTTGTCTTCCCCGCCCGAAGCCAATAACGACCCATCGGGCGAGAAGTCCAGGCCCCAGACCAGGTCCTGGTGACCCTCCAGAGTCCGCAGAAGTCGGCCATCCGAAACACGCCACAGGCGCACCGTGTTATCCGCGGAGCCGGAGGCCAGCAGCGTTCCATCGGGGGAAAAGGCAAGGCTCCATACCCGGTCCGTATGTCCCCGCAGCGTGCGCACGGTTGTCCCATCGGTGGTGTTCAGGAGGCGCACGGTGTAGTCCCCCGACCCTACAGCCAGGAGTGTGCCGTCCGGCGAGAACGCCAGGCATAACGCCATGTCGGTGTGATCCTCCCGCGCCCGCACGGGCACTCCGTCTGCCACGCGCCACAGCCGAACGGTTTCGTTATCCGACCCTACGGCCAGGAGTGAACCGTCCGGCGAAAAGGAGAGGGTCAATCGTACGTCCCCGCGCTCTTCCAGCGTGTGCAGGAGCGCCCCGTCCGAGACGCGCCACAGCCGCGCGGCGTCATCCCGCGCTCCGGAGGCGAGGACCTCCCCGTCCGGCGAGAACGCCAGGCTGCGCACCGGGCCGGCGTGCCCTTCCAGTACTTGCAGAAGCGCCCCATCCCAGAGGCTCCACAGTCGCACCGTGGAGTCCACAGCCCCCGATGCCAGGAGCATCCCGTCCGGCGAAAAGGCGACGCTCAACACCGCCCCCCTATGCCCTTCCATAGTTCGTAGCAGTACCCCGTCCGGCAAACTCCAGAGGCGAATCGCTGGTTGGTTGACAAATTTAACACTTGAGTCTGGGCGATCTTGACAAGAACCGCCTAGAGTTGCATACTGTTACCAGATTCAGGACTGGGAGGAGACCAATGGGTGACAGCATGCAATTGTTCGGCGATCTGATGACCGCGTTTTGTCGGATTATCCCGCGCACCATCTTCGGCGATGTG
>CAKZOY010000401.1 GCA_937138275.1 uncultured Chloroflexota bacterium | reverse complement strand
TGACTACAAACGGACGCCACTTCGCTACGCTGCGGGGCTGACTACGAACAGTGCGATGGCGTTTGTAGTGCGCTACGGAGCGAAGCGGAGTAGCGCATCAACGCCACTCCGCTGCGCTACGTGGATGACTACAAACGGATGCCACTTCGCTGCGCTGCGTGGCTGACTACGAACGGCGTCACTCCGCTGCGCTGCGGGGCAAACTTTTTCAACTCCCCTTCGGGAGCACTTCCACCTGGTCGGCCGGGACTTCTATCCGGCTGTCCTCAATCTGGACGACGACCACCTGCTTCAAGGGGAGCAGGTCCACTACCTTGCCCACGCCGTGGGGAGTCTGGACCATGCTCTTGAGTTTGGGTAACCCCTGGAGGGCCTCCAGGTACACCTCTTGCTCGTAAGCCAGGCAGCAGCGCAGTCGCCCGCACATTCCGGTGATGTCGGACGGGGTCAGGGAAATGCCCTGCGTCTTCCCCATCCGGATGGAGACGGGGGCGAACTCGGAGAGGAAGCGCGCACAGCAACGGGGCTCGCCGCAGGCCCCGTATCCTCCCAGGAGTTTCGCCCGGTCCCGTGGCCCGATCTGCCGCAGTTCCACCTGCACCTGGAGCGTCTCCGCCAGTTCCTTCCGAATCCCCTCCATATCCACTTTCGCTTCCGTCTCGTAGAGGATGGTCAGCCGTTTGCCGTCCAGAGTGAATTCGGCAGTGGCGAATTTGACCGGGATATTCTGGCGAAGGGCCCGCGTGCGCAATTCGGCCAGGACATCGCGCGCTTTTTCTTCCAGTTCCTGGCGGAGGGCCAGGTCGGCGCCGGTGGCCCGCCGGAGGACGGTCTTCAGGTCCTCCCGGCGCTTCTCCAGGGGCACCCGGCGGATGTAGACGACGCGGCCGATCTGCCGCCCCCAGGCGGTGTCCACGACCACAAAGTCGCCGGGCACCAGATCGGTGCAGGAACCGGGCAGGAAGGAGTAGATTTTCCCTCCTTCCTGAAACCGTACCCCCACAATGGGCTGTTCACAGGCCTCCGGTTTCTCCTGGGGCTCTACGGTTTCCTGGACTTCGTTCCCTTCCTGAACTTCGCTGACTTCCTGGATTTCTTCCATCTTCACCGATTTTCGGGCAGAGATTCATGGCATGTAGTTATTCAGCCAGAAAAAGGTCTCATCCCTGGCCTCTCTCCCACGTTGCGGGAGAGAGGGGTTTCTCCCCCACGGGCTGTAGGGTAAGTTGATGCAAATAGGGGACCGGGGCTTGCGCAGTAAATCATTGCGGAGGGGCGGCGCGCCCGCGAAAAAAGAGACCACCCCTTTCCCATGCGGGGTGAATTGCTGCGCAAGCCCGGACCGGGGGAGGGGTCTACGCGCCCTGTTGGGATGAAACGGCGACAATCCATCAGCCAAACAGGCTGAACAGTTACCACGACACAACATCATACCACCAATTCCCCAATCCACCAATCCCCAATTAACCAATCCACCAATCCCCAACTTACCAATTCCCACCGACAATCCATTCAGTCAGCGGCCCCAAGCGGAGGTCCTCCAATATGACGGGGGGGACGCCCAGTTGCCGGTTGGCGAATCCGCCGTGGCAATCGGAGCCGCCGGTAATCAACAAGTGATGC
>CAKZOY010000400.1 GCA_937138275.1 uncultured Chloroflexota bacterium | reverse complement strand
CTACCGACTATCCCCTCCCGACTACCGACTATCCCCTCCCGACTACCGACTATCCCCTCCCGACTAAAACCACGCCGCGCTCGCCTGCCACACCCACTGGAAGACCGGATAGGCCAGAATGCCCAGAAGCACAATAGCCGCCATCGTCACCCCCAGCACCCATCTGGAAGGCACTGGCACCTCCAGCGGCTCCTGCTCCTGCTCCGACCGTCGCTCAAAGACCACCTTTACCACGTTCAGATAGTAGTACAGGCCCACGATGACATTGATCACGCCCACCACCGTCAGCGCGATGAGGCCGCTCTGGATCGCACCGGCGAAGATGAGCAGTTTCCCCACAAACCCACCGAAGGGTGGAACGCCGCCCAGCGAGAAGAGCGCCAGCATCAGACTCCAGGCCAGGAACGACGACCGACGGCTCAGCCCGGCGAAAGAGTCTATATCCTCCCCACCGGTCAGATTGGAGATGAGCACCACCACCGCGAAGGCGGCGACGTTCATCATCGTGTAGATGATCAGGTAGAAGGCCGCCGAAGCCACCCCCCACTGAGACGCCGCTGCGATCCCGATGAGCACATACCCGGCCTGAGCGATACTGGAATAGGCCAGCATCCGCTTGATGTTTTTCTGCCAGATGGCGAAGGTGTTGCCCAGCGTCATCGTCACCATAGAGATGGCGACAATCAGCACCACCCAGGTCGGCTCCAGGGCCGGGAAGAGGAAGCGCAGCGTCCGCAGGATGACCGCGAATCCCGCCGCCTTGGAACCGACGGACAGAAATGCCGTGATCGGCGTTGGCGCGCCCTGGTAGACGTCCGGCGCCCAGAAGTGCATCGGCACCATCGCCACCTTGAACCCGAAGCCCACCAGCACCAGCAGGAAAGCCAGGACGGCGAAGGGGAAGGGGATGAACCGGATGCTCCCCGCTATCTGGGCGTAGGATGTGCTCCCGCCAAAGGCATAGAGCCAACTGAACCCGTAGAGCATCACCGCCGAACTGAACGCGCCGAAGAGGAAATATTTCAGGCCGGCCTCCGCCGAAAGGGGCGTCTCCCGCATATAGGCGACGAGGACGTAGGCGCTGATTCCGGTCAGTTCCATCGCCACATAGAGCATCACCAGGTCCTCGGCGATCGCCATCAGCGACATCCCCAGCAGGGAGAAGAGAATCAGCCCGTAGTAGGGGCCGTCCTGCCGCAGAGGCCGGAAGTCCATAGACATCAGCGCGACCAGAATACCGCCCAGCAAGAAGATGACGCGGAAGACCTGGGCGACGCTATCCACCCGCACCACGCCGCCGAAGGCCGTCTCCGCAGGCGGGGGCACCAGCAGGACAACCAGCAGGATGACGATCAGCCCGACCGCCGTCCAGAGCCCCAGCGCCCGCTTGCGCTCCGCAGGCAGCGCCAGGTCCACCCCCAGGACGAGAAGGGCCAGTACCAGCAGCAGAATTTCCGGAAGGATGGTGAGGAGCCAGATGGGGTTGAAGGTCGTGATGTCCACTATGCACCTCCCAGCACGGCGAGGACGGATTGGACGCCGGATTGGATGACCGGCAGGAACAGCATCGGGAAGACGCCGCCCACGATCAGCACCGCGCTCATCAGCGCCAGGGCCACCTTATCCAGAGCGGTGACGGGCGGAGTGTCGGCGTACTCGGGCTTCAGTTCGCCCAGGAAGACGTACTGGAACAGCCGCAGCATGTACGCCGCCGTCCCGATGATCCCCAGCGCCGAGACGATGGCGACAATCGGATACCACGGGGCCAGGCTGGCGGCCTTCCACAGTCCCATAAAGACCTGCACCTCGGCGATGAAGCCCAGGAAGCCGGGCATCCCCATAGAGGCGAAACTGGCGATGGCGAAAGCAAACGCCGGTTCCGGCAACCGCCGGATCAGGCCGCCCAGTTGTTTCAGTTCACGGACGTGCGCCCGGTCGTACACCATCCCCATAATGGCGAAGGACATAGCCGCGATAATGCCGTGGGCGAACATCATCGTCGTCGCCCCGCTCCAGCCCAGGTCGTTCATCGCCGCAAACCCCATCAGCACCATCCCCAGATGGGCCACGCTGGCGAACCCGACGATGTACTTGAGGTCGGTGTGCACCAGGGCGATGAATGAGGCGTAGACGACGTTCATCACCATCAGGAAGACGATGTAGGGCATCCAGAACTTCGCCCCCTCCGGCAGGAGGAGCACCGCCACCCGGAAAGCGGTGAACGCGCCGACGTTCTTCAGCACCCCGGCGTGGAGCATAGAGACGGCGGTGGGCGCGGCGGCGTAGCCGTCGGGGGACCAGGAGTAGAAGGGCCAGAGACTCGCCAGTACGCCGAAGCCCACGAAGATGGGCAGGAACCAGATGCGCTGAAACTCGGGCGAGAACTGGACCCCACCCAGGGCGATCATATCAAACGTCCGCAGGCCGGAGGTGAAATAGATGGCGAGGACCCCCACCAGCGCCACCAGACTCCCCAGGAGCAGGTAGAGGGTCAGTTTCATCGCCCCGTACTCCCGCAGCGGCTTCCATCCCCAGGTGACGATGAGGATGTAGATGGGGAAGAGGACCAGTTCGTAGAAAAGGACCAGCAGGAACAGGTCCAGCATCGTGAACGCGCCGAAGACGCCCACGCCCATTAGGAGCAGGAGGGCGAAGAATTCCCGCGGGCGGTCGTCTATGTGCCAGGAGATGAGGACGGCGCAGAAGAGGAGGAGGGCGTTGAGCAGGACCAGCATCACCCCCATCCCGTTGACGCCGACGTAGTAGGATGAGCCGATGACCGGGAGCCACGGCGCCTGCTCCACGAACTGGTAGCCGCCCAGGGAGCGGTCGTAGGCCAGAAAGACCCAGACGGCGAAGAAGAGGGAGATAAAGGAGCCGGCCGCAGCCAGCACCTTCGGCTCCGTCGGCCGGTCCTTCGGCAACAGCAAAATCAGGACGGCGGTCACCGCCGGGGCGAAGATGATGAGACTGAGAAACGGGAAGTTCATGAACACCTCCGCAGGATGTGCAGGTTACGGATGCTCTTTAACGGAATACAATCCATTCCCGGGGCAATTCCAGACCCGCTCGGCTTAATTGCCGAGCCTGCGGTGTCCCGGGACGAATATGAACCCCTTTCGTTGCCAGCCAGAAGTAGCGTCTTCCCCGATTTCGGACTGTGAGCCGCCATAAGGCGTTTGCTTGACTCTGTAGCCATCCTTTTAACCAATCCAGTTTGTTCAGCACTTCCCTGACATTGCTGGTATGAGCCGGATGTACCTCTACCCAGACGGCGATCTCCTGACCACTGGTCTGAAGACCAAGCCCATAATCCCAGCGGGGAGAGTCAGGATAAGAAGATTTTAAGGCAGAATCCAGATCAATGCTTCCTGTAAAACGTTTGGAGCCTTCGCAATCCACCTTCCCTGCGTAATCTCCCAGCGCTTGTTTCCCAGGTTGATAAGCATTTGCCAGCGCCAGGAGGGAAACCCTATTCACCGCTTCTTGAAACTCACTTTCCATTCTCTCCACCCAGAGCCTCCTGGCTTTCTGCCTGACGAACAACTTCGGCAATAATATCTCCAACTTTTCCGCTGAATTCCGTCAGGCCTCCCCAGCCAGCCTCGTCTTCGGATGGGGCGCCCGGGTTCAGGCCAGTGATGTCAACCACTTTCCCGTCTCGCCGGAAGTAATATACTCGGTATGTTTTCTTCAATGCGTCCTCGGCCAGTTCTCTCAAAGGACCTGTAGAAGGGAGAGAGAACATCCGCAATACATTTGCTGGCCGGCCTTGATGGGATTGCATTATTTGCAAGGCCCATACTACGTCCAGAATATGGGGGGAATGAGTGGAAAGCACCACTCGGTAGCCCCGATGTAATAACTCCAGCACCAGTACCATCACAGCCGAGATAGCCACCGGATGTAAACCCATTTCCAGTTCCTCTATTGCTACCCATTCCACCCTCCCCCGCCGCGATTTTTTCGTCGGTGGGATTAACCAGTACAGACCTAACAACAGAGGGACGAACTCTCTCTGACCAGCCGACCACACCAGAAACGAAAGGCTGCGCCCGGTTGGGCTTTTCAGGACCAGACGCCGTTGAAAGCGTTCCATTTCGGTCCGCAAACCAAAACCCGCAAAGATATGCTGGTTCAGAATCTCCCGATATTCGCTTTTCAGGCGCCTTTCCTGAGGGAATAGTTCTTCTTTTGTGGCGAATTCAGACTGAACCAGTTGATGAATCTTTTCCGCAAACTCTCGCACAACGAATGGATCACCGGCCCGATAGTCCGTAAAGGGACGAGTGAGCCCATCTCGCAGGGCCAGCACCCGCTGGGCGGGAATGTAGAACATTTGCTCCTCTTGCTCCCTTATCCGACGGGTCAGCAACTCTGAAAGACGAATAACGGATTGATTCCACTGGATCAAAGTTCCTGCTGGCCTTTCAGCACCTTCCCTAATCTCTGATTCGGCCCCCTGCTCCTCAGCGCTCTCCCGATAGATCTCCGACATCCCCTCTCCGAAATACAATTCCAGGAAGTTCTCCCATCGCTTTTGCCAGTCTATGCCAAACCTTTTAAACTCTTCTCTGATGGGGCCGTAATCCAGCAATACCTTTAAAAGTTGCATAAAAATGCTCTTTCCACTAGCCTGAGGGCCGACCAGCACAGTCAAATCGCCAAAAACAACTTCCGCTTCTTGAATGGGCCCCAAATTTTGAACCCGAAGGGTTTTTGTATCTCCCATTTTTTAACCTCAACTCACGCCCTGGGACGAGATTGGAAACTCATAATCACCGTAACTACCTACCATGCCGCCGGAGCGGCGATGGAAATCGCCCCTGGGGGGCTTGTAGCCGGGCGTCCACCTCCGTGGACGCCACTGGAGCGACCGCGCAGGCGGTCGCCCGGCACAAAGCGCCCTCTCCGGCGCGGTTTCAACCGCCAGCCTGGGCAACCGCACCGATTGGTAGGTGGTTAACACATTTCCCCAAAATAGGGTAGGTAGTTACACGACTCTGTAATAAACGATCTCTTTTGGAGCGCACCATTTTCTTGCCCCTCTGCGGTTGAAAGGGGCCTCAAATCGTTTCCAGCTGGAAAACGCGCAGTTTCTCCGGTGTGACTCTTGCGGAAAGGTTAAGAATCTCTATGCCTACCACCTGATTCTCGGCGTTGAAATCCAGAATGACGCCCGGCTGAACTTCCTCTGACTCCACGATAGATGACTCATCCAACCGCAGATACAGAGCATCGTTTTCCCGATCAATTCTGATTCTCATAATCTCCTCCTTAAACGCCGGTCAAAGAAAACCGTGACCACGCGGGCAGGTACAGACTGTGCATTTACCACTACTCGCAGGAAACGCCCCCTGTGCTCGGGAATCGCTTTAACATAATGGGCATTACCATCCAGGCCAATCTCCTAGTGATCAGGACAGGTAGAACGCGCCACACCCATTCTTCGGAAATCTGGCGCTCCTGAAGCATCGCACGCGCATATCCGGAAAGTTCTACATCCATCCCATCAAGTAATAAAGTAGCAACGGCGAAACTCTACCCGATCAGTCTCATCACTGCGTCATTAAACAACCCGATCAACCACGACGGCCAGACGCCAACGATGAACATCAGGGCCATCAGCGGGGCCAGCGCCACCACCTCGCGGGCGTTGATCTCCGGCAGGTCCGCCCAGCGGGGGTTCAGCGGCCCCAGCAACACCTTCTGGATCATCCACAGCAGGTAGGCCGCCACCAGCACCAGCCCGATCGTCGTCGCCGCGGTGATCCCCGGGAAGACGGGCCAGGCACCCCGGAAGACCATAAACTCGCTGACAAAGCCGTTCAGCCCCGGCAGCCCCAGCGAAGCCAGGGTGCTGAAGAGCAGGATGCCGCCGTAGGCCGGCACCACCACCCCCAGCCCGCCGAAGTCCTTCAGGTTGCGGGTGTGCGCCCGGTCGTAGACCACGCCGACGAGGGCAAACATCGCTGCGGCGGTGATCCCGTGGTTGAACATTTGCAGGACCGCACCGTTGGCCGCCAGCGCCGCGTCCAGCGGGTTCACCCCGCCGCCAAGCGCCCGCGCCGCCACCGCAACTCCCAGCACCACAAAACCCATATGCCCCACCGAAGAGTAGGCCACCAGCCGCTTGAAGTCGTCCTGGCCCAGGGCGGAAAAACCGCCGATCACCGCCGCCGCCAGCCCCAGCAGGGCCAGTACCAGCGAGAACTGGAACGACTGCTCCGGGAAGAGCGGCAGCACCAGCCGCAGGAAACCGTAGGCCCCCAGTTTCAGCAGCACCCCGGCCAGAATCATAGAGCCAGCCGTCGGCGCTTCGGTGTGGGCGTCCGGCAGCCAGGTGTGGAAGGGCCAGATGGGGACTTTAATGGCGAAAGCAATCGTGAACGCCCAGAACCCGATGATTTTGATCACCGAGATCGGCAGGCCAAAGAGAGTGCCCTGGAACGCGGGCCAAACCTCCTGCAACTTCACAATGTCAAACGTCCCCGCCGTCAGGCCGATGACCTGGATAGCCAGGAAAAGCCCCAGCGAACCGGCCATCGTATAGATGAGGAACTTAAACGCGGCGTAGGTGCGCGCCGGGACTTTAAAGCCGCGCCACAGTTCCCGCTCCCCCTTCGGGCTTCCCCACCGGTTGATGAGGAAAAACATCGGGATCAGCCCGATCTCCCAGAACAGGAAGAAGATGAGCAGGTCCAGCGCCACAAACACCCCCAGCATCCCCGTCTCCAGAAACAGGAAGAGGGCGAAGTAGGAGCGGACGTTTTCCTCAATGTTAAACGAAATGAGCAGGGCCAGGGGGGTGAGGAGCGTCGTCAGGAGCACCATCACCAGGCTGATGCCGTCTATCCCGACGTGGTACGAGGACCCGATCGCCGGGAACCATTCCAGGCGTTCCTCAAACTGGAAGCCCGGCGCCTGAGGCGAGAACCCGGCCCAGAGGAAGAGCGAAAGGACAAACGGGATCAGACTGATCAACAGCGAGACCCACTTAATGAGCCGGGTCTGCTCCTTAGGCAGGAGTGTGACCAGTCCGGCACCCAGGAGCGGAATGAGCGTGATCAGGCTGAGCAGATGTTCCCAGATGAACTCCACGGTTGGACCTCCGGCAGATGGATTCACGTCGGCGATAAGAGTTTAAGATGGCTGTCGCTCTTCATCCAGTAAAGCAACTACCGCTTGATATAATTCGGGCAATCGGCGCTGCACAACCTCCCAGACGATAGCCATATTGATACCAAAGTAATCGTGAACGACAATATCTCGCAACCCAGCGATTTTGCGCCACTCTATGGCAGGCTGACGAGCGCGCACTTCGTTGGGAATTTTCTTGACCGCCTCACCGATAATCTCCAGGTTACGCAGCACTGCATCTACCCGCATGCTATCTGCGCTGAACTCCTCATAAGGAAACCCCTTCCAGATAGCGCCAGATTTTCTGGATAGCCTCCAGGATGTCCTCCAGATACAACCTATAATCCCGGGACATACTCTACCTCTGCCAGGATATACGGGCGCACCCGGGGTTTCAGGTCGGGTTCCAGAACCAGGTCCACTTTTCGCTGGAACAGGTCCTCCAGGAAGAATTTAACCTCCATATACCGGTCAAAAGAAGGCTGTTCCAGCGTGACCAGAAGGTCTATATCGCTTTCGGGAGATGCAGTACCACGACGGTACGACCCGAACAGACCAATTTTACACACACCCATCCCCCGCAGCGTCTCCCGGTACTGGCACAAAAGGTCCAGAATTTCTTGAGGCGTCCAGTTGCGCTGAATAGCCATACTCTGTATGATCCCTAATCCCTGAAGACTTGTTGAATCTCGTAAAGTCGTATCATGGCCTTCTGGCAAAGTCTCCAAAACTCATACCACCCCTATGAGTTGAATCTGGCTTGTGATTCCAGAAGGGTGCGATCCTCTGGAGGGTTGATATTTCCCCTCCCCCTTCCCCCTCTGCGGCGCGCCGCACGGGGAGGGGGGATGAAAATGGGGTTTTTGGGGCGGCGGCTTCGCCGCCCCAAAACCCCCCTCTTCCCCCCTCTCCCCCGCCCCGTAGGGCAAGGGGGGTGAGGGGGATAAAGGGAAACCCCGTAACTCACAACGAACGCTCAGATTCCCGCCAGAGCAAGAGGTAGGATGACTTTATGAGACTTTGTTAAAGACCAGGCGATACGACTTTATGAGAATCAACAGACTAAAAGGGTTTTTCTCAATTCGTTTTCGCTTATCTCATACTCGTTACAATGTCTCACAAAAATTGGCCCCTGAGCATTAACGAAACAGCAAGTACAACAGCGCGAACGTGCACAGGAAGAACAGCACCGAAATCAGATAGTGCTGTACCTGCCCAGTCTGCAGGGCCTGGCGGAACTCCCGCCCGATGGCGCCGATGGCTCGCGCCGAGCCGTCCACCAGACCGCCGTCAATGATATAGCGGTGAATCCAGCGGCCGACGATGCCCCACAGTTCTCCCAGACGGGCAGCCCCGTGCAGGATGCCGTCAATCAGACCCAGGTCAATCCAGCGGTACACGGCACCCGCCAGCCAGATCGTCGGCTGGATGAAGACCAGTTGGTAGAACTCATCCACGTAGTACTTGTTGCGCAGGACGGTGTGCACCGGTCCCAGCCAGCGGACCAGCGGGTCCACCCCGCCCTCCGCCAGGGGGCGTCGGCCGTAGACCAGCCAGCCGCCCAGAAGCCCCAGCAGGGCCGCGCCCACGGAGATGGCGAGGGGCACGGGGTTGAACGACAGCGCCTCCGGGGCATGCCCCAGGGTAGCGCCCACAAAGTGATGGAACCAGTTGTGGTGGATGAGTTCTCCCAGCACCGGAAAGTCCTCCGGCACGCCCACAAAGCCGAAGAAGAGGGCGAAGAGCGCCAGCACCACCAGTGGGCCGGTCATCACCCAGGGGGTCTCGTGGGCATGCTCGGCGTGGTGACTGCGCGGCTGGCCCAGGAACGTGAGGCTGATCTGGCGCATCGTGTAGAAGGCGGTCAGCAGCGCCCCCGCGGCCAGCGCCCAGAAGACGACCGGGTTATGCGCCCAGGCATGGGCCAGAATCTCATCCTTGCTCCAGAAGCCAGCCGTGATGACGGGGAATCCTGCCAGCGCCAGCCCGCCGATCAGAAACGTCCAGAACGTCACCGGCATCCGCTTGCGCAGGCCGCCCATCTCCATCATATCCTGCAGGTGGTGCGTCCCGATAATGACCGACCCGGAGCCCAGGAAGAGGAGCGCTTTGAAGAAAGCGTGGGTGACCAGATGGAACGCCGCAGCGACGTACGCGCCGATGCCCAGCGCGGCGACCATATAGGCCAACTGGCTGATGGTGGAGTAGGCCAGCACCCGCTTGATGTCGTTCTGGGCGACGGCGATCGTAGCGGCGAAGACGGCGCTGAAAGTGCCGATGAGCGCCATCGCCTGCATCGGGGGCGTCCCCACCGCGTGCTCCATCCCTGCTGCCAGAAGCGGGAACATCCGTACGACGAGATACACGCCCGCCGAGACCATCGTGGCGGCATGGATCATCGCACTGACGGGCGTGGGGCCTTCCATTGCGTCCGGCAACCACACATGGAGCGGGAACTGGGCCGACTTCCCCACCGTCCCGGCGAAAATCAAAAGTCCCACCGCTGCGGCAACGGAGAGCGTCGGGATCAGCGACGGAGTGATCGCCAGTTCGTGCAGCACCTCCTCGTTGCGCAGGATAGCGTCAAAACTGATCGTGCCGGTGTGTGCGTAGAGGTAGGCGATGCCGATGAGCATAATCACGTCGCCGATGCGGGTGGTGAGGAAGGCCTTGATCGCCGCCCGGTAGGCCGACGGCTTCTCAAACCAGAAGCCGATGAGCAGGTAGGAGCAGAGGCCCATAATCTCCCAGAAGATGAAGAGCATCAGGAGATTATCGGCGACGGTCAGCCCCAGCATCCCGGTGGCGAAGAGGCTGATGTAGGCGAAGAACCGGCTGTAGCGGGGATCGCCGTGCATATAGCCCACGCTGTAGACGAAGATCGCCAGACAGGTGATGGAAACGAAGAAGAGGGTGACCGCCGTCAGCGGGTCCACAAAGACCCCCATCTCCAGGGCGGTATCCGCCGACGGAAGCCAGGGGATGCTCACGGCGATGGGGTGCTCGTAGAGGGCCTCGCCGCCCCATCCAACGACCGTCCAGAAGACGAACTGAGCCATCAGGAAGGAGAGGGCCATCGCGCCGATGGCGATGGAGTGGCTCAGCCGCTTCCAGCGGTTGAAGAAGAGGACGATGAGAGCGAAGGCCAGGAACGGCGGCAGCGGGATAAGGACAGTCACGAGTTCCAGAATTTGGCGCATCTCCATAACCCCTACTCCTTACTCCTTACTCCCTACTTCCTACTCCTACCACTTCAGCAAATTGATCTGGTCCACATCCGTCGTCTCGCGGTTGCGGTAGATGACGACGATGAGGGCCAGGCCGACAGCCACCTCGGCAGCCGCGACAGCGTAGACGAACGCGGCGAAGGCCTGCCCGGTGGCGGCGGTCGGTTCAGCGTAGCGCCAGATGGAGAGCAGGTTCAGGATGACGGCGTTGAGCATCAACTCAATGCTCATCAGGATGGCGATGGCGTTCCGTCGGGCCAGCACGCCATAGAGGCCGATGCAGAACAGAGCAGCCGAAAGGATGAGAATCCAGGATAGAGGGATCATCGCGACGTACGCTCCTCCTCAAGGTTTTGGAGAATTTGTTGAAT
>CAKZOY010000399.1 GCA_937138275.1 uncultured Chloroflexota bacterium | reverse complement strand
CCGTCGGCGCCACCCTGGCTGCCGGAACCGAAATCACCTACAACTACGTCATAGAGGAGGATGAACGATGAGTCTGCGCGTTGTGGCCGACCTGATGGCAATTTCTGCCCGCACTGCTCCGAAGGCCGTTGGACAGGATTTCCTGGTCATCAAGGTAGTGGAGGGGGAGGACCTGCGCCGTTTGGGAGAGGCGATGATCGCCTACGGCGAACGGGTCGGGAAGAAGAACTTTGACCGGGACGGGAAGAACGTCCTGAACTCCGAGGCGGTGGTGCTCATCGGTCTGAAAGATGCCCAAGTGGTGGGCCTGAACTGCGCCGCGTGTGGCAGTCCCGCCTGTGTGCAGATCAACACGGTGGAGGGAGAATTCCGCGGCCCCCAGTGCGCGATGCGGCTGCTGGACATGGGCATCGCCATCGGCTCGGCAGTCAAGACGGCCAGTTTGCTCAATGTGGACAACCGGGTGATGTACCGAGTCGGCGTAGTGGCCCGGGAGATCGGCCTGATAGATGCCGATGTGGTGATGGGGATTCCGCTCTCGGCGACGGGGAAGTCTATTTATTTTGATCGCTGATCGCGTATCGCATATCGCAATTCGCTAATCGCGTATCGCAATTCGCTAATCGCATATCGCATATCGCAAATCACAAGCGGATGCTGTGCGTTAAGCAAAGAAGGGTTTTGTGGTGGCAGAGCCGCCGCAAAACGCGCATTCCTTCGGAGGTGCAATATGGAAAACACCAGGATGACTGGATGATCAGGGTCGCCCTCATGTGAGTTATCTGGACCCGGCTTATTTGAAGTACGCCTTCCTGAGCACAACGGGTTGGGTGACCACTATAGTGGACATAGATACAGGTAGTGTACGTACATTGACAATGGCAAATTTTAAGTTATAAAACAAAAATTGGCAGCTGTGCCCTTTGAAAAGGCCGCTGGCAGGACAAAAGCCAATGGGCTATTGCCTTGGCGGCGCAAAATGGGCGGTTTTCAGCCCCCCTC
>CAKZOY010000398.1 GCA_937138275.1 uncultured Chloroflexota bacterium | reverse complement strand
GGCCGCCCGCCCCGAAACCCCTTTCCCCTCTTGTCCGAACTTATCTGAACTTGACAATGAATCTACAACCCCACGGGGAGGGGAGAGAAAAGTGGGGTTTTGCGGGGCGGCAGCGAAGCCGCCGCCCCGCAAAACCTCTCTCTATCCCCATCTCCCCCCCGCCCGCAGGGCAGGGGGGAGGGGGGGCCGAAGGGGGTGAGGGGGCGTTTGCCCAGAATCACTACTCACCGGAGGGATTGCCGGCTCGTAGTATCCAGGGCGCTATTTTCATGCATGGTGCCCTTGGGGGCATGTTAAACTGTGGTGGAAAAACCTACCGGCTCATCCGGCGGAAAAGGGCGCGCAGGTTGGCGGTATGCAGGCGGGGGGCCTCTCCGTTGAGGGCCACGCGCGGCACCCCGCATTTCTCCACGTCGGTCTTCATCAGGGTTGTCCGGCGGCGTTCGTTCGCCACCGCCTCGGTCACAATGCGCTGGATCGTCTCCAGATAGGCGATGTTGGCCCGCAACGCGTCCTGAACTTCCCCGCGCAGGATGACCTCTCCGTGTCCCTGGACGATGCTCTCCGGCTCCAGGGCCTGGAATTTCCGGAGTGTCTCTTTCAGCACATCGGGATCGCCGTCCACAATGGTGGGGATGGGCATCATCGCGTCCCCGGCGAAGAGGACCTGGTCTTCTTCAACGTACACTGCAAGCCCGTCGTCGGAATGGCCGGGTGCCGGAAAAAGGCGCAGCGTCTTCCCGCCCAGAGAGAGGAGCATCTCGCCATCGTCCAGCGTAATATCGGGCAGACGGATGACCACATCGGCCAGCAGGTCGGGGGCCTCCTCGCGCGCGGCAGCCAGGCCCGCTTCGCCCATCGTCTGCAGTTTCTGGCGACAGCGGGCGTGGGCGATGATGGGGACATCGGGGAAAAGGGTGGCACCGTAGATGTGATCGGCGTGGTAATGGGTGTAGATGATGTAGCGGAGACCGGCCGGTGCTCGGCGGGAGAGGAACTCCAGAATAACCTCCGCCTCCACAGGAAAGGGGAGCGTGTCCACCAGCACGGCCCCTTCGGGGGTCACGATGAGGCCCGCGGTGACCTGGGTGTACAGGTCGCTGGTGAAAAGGTAGATATCGCTGGAAACCCGCTCTTGCAACATGTCGGCGTCCGGATTCCAGAGGTCAGGGGGATAATATCATAAAGTGGGGGGAGTGTCAAGGGCGGGTGTTTCCAAATCCCCCGGGTACGGCGCAGTGCTCGGACCTACTCGGTCGTCTACAGGCCGATCCCTACCGTCCGCACGCCCCAAGGCGGCAGAGGAATGCCGTCGGTGAAGGGAGTTCCGGCATCCTCCAGGCGAAGGTTAACCGGGTAGACGCGCGCCTCCGCCTGCACCCGGGCCGTCGTCGGCCGGTCCGCGGCGTTCCAGAGACGGATGTACTCCCTTCCTCCGGAGACGAAGAGGGCGGTCGGCAGAATCTCCGCAGGCTCCACGGCGAGGAAACTCCCGCCCTCCGGCAGACGGTCGGACGGGCGGCCCAACCAGCGGCCCTGCAGGGGGAGACGGAAGTCCATCGCCGCCCGCTGGGCTTCCAGGGGGGAGGTGTACGGCAAAATTGCACAGTCGTACCGGTGCCGGCCGCGCAGCGCGGTGTAGCGGGACTGTCCCCGACGGATGGAGTCGTCGCTGGCGTAAATCCAGCGGCGCGGCCCCCATGCCAGCACGTTCCGCAGGAGGCCCGTCCGGGGGTCAAAGTGGTAGCCGGGGGTACCCCGGTTGAGGACCGCCACCCCCGCACCGCCCGCGTCCGCCAGCCCGGCCCAGTGCAGGCCGACGGCCCGCTCCTGGGCCGTCCGACTCACCAGAAAGGGGGAATCGCACCACACCTCTCGCAGGGGCGACTCCAGGGCCAGGCAGAGTTTCTTCTCGTCCTGAATCGCCATCGCCCGCCCGGGTGCGTCGTCCTCCATCTGGGGGCCCAGATACACCCCCTCCGGGCCAAAGTCCAGCACTACGCAGATGTCTATCCGGGCCAGTCCCTGGTAGAAGGTAAGGGTCTGATGGAACGGCACACCGGCGACCTCGCCCTCCACGCGGTAGCGACGGTACACCGGCCCATTCTCCGCCAGTTCCACCCGCCGCACCCCCGAACGGGAATCGTACCAGGCCCCGTCCCGCCAGAGGGTGAGGAAACCGCCCGCGCGCACCAAGGGCCGACCGTCGGCCGTCAGGGTCAGACTGCCGTCGGGGTGGACCGTCGCCTCGTACCAGGGGTTGGAGAACTCTGCACTTTCGGGAGGGCGTCCGGCGACCCGCTGCAGGCAGCGGTATCCCAGCGCGGGCAGGTCCAGCACCACCCCCACGGTCAGCGCGCCGCCGCGGGAGGTGAGTACCTGGGCCGGAATCTCCCGTTCGCCGTCGTGGAAAACGATATCGCGGGACTCCAGGGGCGTTCCCGGGATGGTCACCTCCACGTAGTCCCGTCGGGGCCAGGGAGACGGGTTGAGAACGAAGAGGTCGCCTGCCATCCGGTCGGCCAGGAAGTCCAGGGCGGCCGATCTCACCTCTTCGGCGGTCCGTCGGGCGGAGTCGGCGAAATCCATCCCCACTTCGGCCATGGATTTCCCGTGACACTGTGAGTGCCACGGCCCGCAGACATGCAGGTCGTGGTGCTGGGCCAGGCAGAGGTCTTTCCAGGCCCGGTGCAGTTTCTCCTCGTCGCTGGCCCGCCCCAGAAAATGGGTCAGCGCGTCCAGTCGCTCCGCCAGAAGCAATGCGCTTTCTGCGGCCTCCCGGGCCCGCATCAGTATCTCCCCCTGCAGGCCCCAGGGCAGGGTGCTGGGGATATCGTCCAGCGTCCAGGAGACCGGAGGGCCTTCCTCCGGGACCTGGCGGAAATATTCGCCCAGGGTCACGAAGCGGACGTTCTCCATCGCGGCCAGTTCGTAGGCGCAGGATAGGGGCGCGTCGGGCAGGTTGGTGTCTTTCAGGTCGGTCGCCAGGGGATGGGCGATGCCGCGCGCCCGCGCCGTCTGCTCAAAGGGGGCCAGACGGGTCGGGTGCCAGTCCGGCTGGTCTCCCGAGGCCAGGGCCATGTTGGGGAGCCCTGGGTGTTCGGCGCGCAGGCGGTCGTAATGCTGGAAGGTGTAGCGGGGGACGGTGGGGATGGTGCTGCCGTCAGGCCCCTGCCAGCGCACCACCGACGCGTCGCAGGCGGGGTCGGTGCC
>CAKZOY010000397.1 GCA_937138275.1 uncultured Chloroflexota bacterium | reverse complement strand
GCCGCCGCCCCAAAAACCCCTCTCTTCCCCCCTCTCCCCCGCCCGCAGGGCAAGGGGGATAAAGAGAAACCCTGTAACTCGGAACGAACGCTCAGATTCCCACCAGGGCAAGGGGTGGGATACGACTTTGTGAGACTTTGTGAAAGACCAGGTGATACGACTTTATGAGAATCAACAGTTACTCCGGATTTTGCAATTCGGGAGTTATGGTATATAATCCTTTTACGTTTACACCTTTGCCCACCGGTACATCGTGCCATGAATATCCTGCTATGGGGAACTTTGTCGCTGCCGTACTTTGAGTGGCCAGCGCACTGGACAGCAATCCTGCTCCTGGGGCTGTACATCGCGCTCTTCATCACCGTCCTGGCCCGTTTATGGCGGGAATTTACGGCTCTGCGCGGCCGAAGGTTGCTTCTCTTCCTGGTCCTGCTGATCCTCACCCCCCTCCTGAACCGCGCGCTGATCCTGCGGTTACCTGATCCGAACCTCCTTCCGCCCCCTTTTCTGCCCGCCGAGCCCGTCGTGCCTGGATTGCCCCTGCTGGGGCTTCTGCCGATTATTCCAGCCGCGCTCTGGTTGGGGGTCGGGCCGGCAATGGTGCTGGGCTTCATAGCCGGCCTGTTCCGCTCCACCACCCACGTCTTTTTTGAGCCCCTGAACTTCGCTCTGGAAATTGCTTTGCTGGCTTTCTTCCTGCGCCAGGATTTCCGGGGCGAATTTGCCCGCTGGCTCCGGCAGCCCCTGGTCGCCTTCCTGATCGTCGCGCTGCTCATCCAACCCGCTGCCCTGATCGGCTGGCTGGTCGGCGAATACCGCCCTGGTGAGGGCCTGGTCGTCCTGGATTATGCCCTGGCACTAATCAATGCCACCGCTCCTCTCTCCCTCCTGGAGGCTCTGGGTTACGGTCTCCCCCTCCAGGCCATTTACCTCCTCTTCCCGCGCCTCCGTCCGGTCCAGTTAGCCCACCGTTCTCCACCTTATACCCGTACCCTGAACCGCCGCTTCCTGTTCCTGTTCATCCCCCTGTTTATCATCTTTTTCTCCGCGCTGGTCTACGCGGTGGTATCATCGGCAATGAACACCGCCACCCGGCTGGCGGTAGATACGATGCTCCGGGACGCCCGAAACGGGGCAGACGGCATCGGCGAATTTATCTCCACCGGTCAGAGTCTGATCCGTCAATTTGCCATTGCGCCCCCGATCTGGAGCGAGGATACGGAGGCCTGCCAGGCCCAGTTGCAGACTTTTGTCCAGATGCTCCCCTACTTCAGCCGCCTGACCGCCTATGACCGCGAGGGGAACATCCGCTGCACCTACCCGGCCCCGACTCGTAAGGAGGACGTGGAAGCAACCCCGGAAGAGCAGGAGTTCCTCTTTCTGGTCCAGGCAACAGGAGGCGTCCAGACAACTCCGGTCCACTGGGGACCGAACGGGATAGTACTCCTTTCCTTCCTGAGTCTCCTGGAACCGGCGACCGGAGGAGAATCCCAGGGTGTCCTTATCGGACGGGTGGAGATGCAATTAAATCCCCTTGTGGAACGGGTGCTCACCGGCCTTCAGTGGACGATGCAGCAGGGGGAAGGATTCGTGGTGGATAACGAGGGTCGTATCGTCGTCCATCCCGACCCGGAGCGGCTGCTGGAGCGATGGGAAGTGGACCAGAGCCGCCCCCCGCTGACGACAGTGGGCAACGGATGGGTACGGGAGACGCGGGATAGCCGGACCAACGCCCGTCAACTGGCCTGCTACCTGCCCGTGAGCGGGTACCCCTGGGCGGTTGTCATCCTCCTCCCCCACAAAGTGCGGATGGAACTGGCCCTCAACATCGCAACCCCTCTCCTGATCCTGTTGACCGCTCTGACCGGGGTGGTGGGACTGATCATCTCCCTGTCGGTGGGCCAGTTGACTCGCCCGTTGAACCTGCTGGCCCGTGCGGCGGAAGAGATCGCCCGCGGCGACCTGGAGAAGTCCATCCGGATGGTGGGGGACGACGAGATTGCCCGTCTGGGCAAGTCCTTTGAAAAGATGCGCCTCAGCCTGCGCGATCGGCTCAACGACCTCTCCTTGCTTCTCCAGGTTGCGCAGGAAGTTTCGGCGACCCTGGACCTGTCGGTTGGAATCGCCCGCATCTTGGAGGGAGCGCTCCAGACGCTCCAGGCGAACGTCTCCCGGATTGTCCTGCTCTCTGCGGCGGGGGAGCCTCAGGTCGTCATCGGACGGGGAGAGCCGGTGGAAAATGTAGGGAACCTGGACCGGGCGCTGGCCCTGGCCGTTCGGGATACCCGTGCCCCGATTGTCCTGAACAACCTGCGTCGGGCCCGCGCCCTGGCAGCGGCCGGCCCCCTCCCCAGCGAAATTCAGGCCGTCGTAGCGCTCCCGGTCCTGAGCAAAGGACAGCCCGTCGCCGTCATCTGGGCCGGGTTTGACCACCCCCACCAGCCGGAATCCTCCGAAATGGACCTGCTCTCCACGCTGGCAAGCCAGACCGCGGTGCTCATAGAGAATGCCCGCCTGTTCCAGGTAGCGGAGAGCGAGCGGCGGCGGTTGATGGCTATCCTCTCCAGCACCAGCGACGCCATTCTGGTCACCGACCGGGATGACCGCCTGCTGCTGGTCAACCCCGCCGCAGAGCGGATCCTGAACATCTCGGCCCACGAACTGATCGGCCAGAAAGTCGGCGATGCGCCTCTGGACACCGCCCTGGTCCGTATCCTTACCGAGCCCATCGGCCGAGGTGGGCCGCTGGTGGAAGAGGTCCCCATGCCCGGCGGCCGGGTCTTCTACGCCAGCGCGTCCACCATCCTCAGCGCCGAGGGAGAGAATATGGGGCGGGTGGTGGTGATGCGGGACATCACCCACTTCAAAGAACTGGACGAGATGAAGTCCGAGTTCGTTGCCACCGTCTCCCACGACCTGCGCGCGCCCCTCACCTTCATCCGCGGGTATGCCAGCATGATCCCCATGGCTGGCGACCTGACCCAGAAGCAGCAGGAGTACCTGGATAAAATCTTCATCGGCATTGAGCAGATGAGCACGCTGGTGGAGAACCTGCTCAACCTCCAGCGCATTGAGGCGGGGCTGGGTCTGGAGGAACGTTCATGCCACCTGGGGGCCTTGCTGGTGGAGGCGGTGGACGGGCTGCGGGCGCGGGCTGTCGCCAAAGGGCTGGTCCTCCGCCTGGAGGCCCACGAGCCCGCCCCGGTCATCTGGGGAGATGCCACCCTCCTGCGCCAGGCGATCGCCAATCTGGTGGACAATGCCATCAAGTACACCCCTTCCGGCGGCTTCATCACGGTCGGATTGCGTGTGACAGGCCAGGAAGTGCATATCTCCGTCAGCGACACCGGGATCGGCATCGCGCCGGAAGACCAGGTGCGTCTCTTTGAAAAATTCTTCCGCATCCGCCGCCGCGGAGTAGAAGACGTTCCCGGCTCCGGATTGGGGCTGGCGATTGTGAAATCCATCGTGGAGCGCCACGGAGGACGGGTTTGGGTGGATTCGCAACTGGGGCGCGGCAGTACCTTTACGATCGCCCTTCCGATCCGTCGCCCTCCCGCTGCCGGGGAAGAGTCTAAATAGCCCCAATGATATAGCAGAAGGGGGGACTCTTGCGCAAGTGGTACGTGCGCGAGATGTTACGGGACGCGCACACATTTCAGTGGCAACCGCCGTATGCGGGATATTGACCTCTGTCTTGTTGAATCCTGTAAAGTCGTATCACGGCCTTCTGGCAAAGTCTCAAAAAGTCACACCACCCCTATGGGTTGAATCTACAGGTAGCAGGTAGCAGGCAGCCGGTAGCAGGTAGCAGGTAGCAGGTAGGTCTCAAAAAGTCATACCACCTCTATGGGTTGAATCGGCTTATAATTCCAGAAGGGTGCGATCCTCTGGAGGATTGAGATTTCCCCTCCCCCTACCCCCTCCCCATTGCGGTGCGCCGCACGGGGAGGGGGGATGGAAATGGGGTTTTTGGGGCGGCGGCGAAGCCGCCGCCCCAAAAACCCCTCTCTTTCCCCCCTCTCCCCCGCCCGTCAGGGCAAGGGGGAGAGGGGGGCAAGAGGGGTGAGGGGAATAAAGGGAATCCCTGGCAACTAAAGAAGACTCGGAACGAACGCTCGGACTCTTACCAGGGCAAGGGATAGGATACGTATGAGAATCAACAGTCTCCTGCTCCTTGCGCCTTGTGACCTGCTATGAGCCTACAAATCGGAATCGTCGGTCTCCCCAACGTGGGGAAATCCACCCTTCTCAACGCCCTCACCCAGGCCGGGGCGGCCGTGGGCGCTTACCCCTTCACCACCATTGACCCCAACCACGGCATCGCCGCCGTGCCCGACCGTCGCCTGGAGGCGCTGGCCCGGATGGTCGGGCCGGAGCGGGTCACCCCTGCCACCGTGGAGTTTGTGGACATTGCCGGACTGGTGCGGGGGTCCCATCGGGGGGAGGGCCTGGGCAACCGCTTCCTGGCCCACATCCGGGAGGTGGACGCGATCGCCGTGGTCGTCCGCTGCTTTGCCGACCCCAACATTCCCCATGTAGATGGCAGCGTGGACCCCCTGCGCGACATAGAGGTGCTGGACCTGGAACTGGTTCTGGCCGATCTGGAGACGGTACAGCGTCGGCTGGAGAAGACCCGCCCGGCCGCCCGCGCCCGTCCCCGGGAACTGGCAGGGGAACTGGCCCTTCTAGAGGAACTGGAGGGAAGACTCCAGCGCGGGGAACGGGCCGCCCTTTGGGCTGCGGAGGGAGAGGACCGGGCCGCCCTGGCCCGGGAACTGCGCCTCCTGACCGCCAAGCCTCGCCTCCACGTCGCCAACGTCTCCGAGGAGGACCTGCCGGACGGGGGAGAATGGGCGGCAGCGGTCACCCAGCGCGCCGAAGCGGAGGGCGCGCCCGCCATCGTCCTTTGCGTCCGTCTGGAAGCGGAACTGGCCTCCTGGCCCCCCGACGAAGCGGCCGAGTACCGCGCCACCCTCGGACTGAAAGAGTCCGGGCTGGAGGCACTGGTCTGGGCCGGGTACCGCGTTCTGGACCTGATCACTTTCTTCACCATCGTCGGAGGGCGGGAAGTGCGAGCCTGGTCGGTGCGCCGGGGAGCGACCGCGCCGGAGGCTGCCGGTCGGGTGCACAGCGACATGCAACGGGGATTTATTCGCGCCGAAGTCATCCCCTGGGACGAACTGCTGCGGGCCGGGAGTTGGGCAGCGGCGCGCGAGCACGGCCTCATCCGCACCGAAGGGCGAGACTACCTCATCCAGGACGGCGACGTCTGCCTCTTCCGCTTCAACCCATAGACTCTCGCCCTCCGCTACCCGCTGCCTGCTACCTGCTACCTGCTGCCCGCTACCTGCTACCCGCTACCCGCTACCTGCTATCTGCTACCTGCTACCCGCTACCTGCTACCCGCTACCCGCTACCTGCTACCCCCTACCTGCTACCTGCTACCTGCTGCCCGCTACC
>CAKZOY010000396.1 GCA_937138275.1 uncultured Chloroflexota bacterium | reverse complement strand
TTTCGGAATTCGGGTTTCGGATTCGGGCGGGCGCTCGTTTTCCCCGCCCGGATGGATAGATGGTCGGGGTGAACAATCCCTTCATCATCGGTCAATGGGACCCCTACGGCCTGCAATCGTAGATGGCCGGGCGCGGGGTAGATGTCGGGGTCCGGGAACCCGTCCCGAAATCCACAACTTTGCAGGAAGACCTGACCCAGTTGGCGATCGCGCCCTGAGCCCCTCTCCCGTCACCTTCCAGCATCACATAGCGCAGTTGACCGCTGGCGACCATCCCGGACAGGTCTTCCACTGGACAGGCAGGAGACGCCGCCTGGATGGACAGAGTTCAGAACTCAATCTCTCACCTCCGGTCATCTGAAATGGAGAGGCTATCCAGCGCATCTTTATCTGTATATCATCAATGGTTGAAGAAACTGTGAAGAAAATGCGCAGAAGGGGTGAAGGCTTTCTCCCCGCAAAGCGAGCCGGTTGTTTCACCACAGTTTAACATGCCCCCAAGGGCACCATTGAGTAGTGATTCTGGGCAAATGCCCCCTCACCCCCCTTGGTCCCCCCTCTCCCCCTGCCCTGCGGGCGGGGGAGAGGGGGGATAGAGAGGGGTTTTGCGGGGCGGCGGCTTCGCCGCCGCCCCGCAAAACCCCATTTTTCTCCCCCCTCCCCGTGGGGCCGTAGGGGCGGACGATCCGTCCGCCCTCAATGGGAAGGGGGTAAGGAGGAGGGGCAAATGAAACCGGCATAGGACTGGGCGATCAGGTTTATCACTACCTATCGGAGTGACCATCCACCAGCCGAACCGCAGTTTATTTTCAGACCAGAGAACGCCGAGTTCGTAAAGATTTTCCCTATTTCTCAGCGATCTCCGCGTGCTCTGCGGTTGAGAAGGGGGCGGTGTTCGTCGTTCAGCGGGAGTCTTCGGGGTAAATGCAGAAAATCGCTCCGGCCTGGGGGCGGCGCCGTACCCCGTCTGGCCCCAGCACGTCGGCCCGGATGAGGGTCGGTTTCTCCAGAAACGCCCCGACCGCACGCTCAATCAGGTCAAACATCCGCCGCACCTCCCACGTGCGCTCCGGTTCCGCGACGTGGTGGAAAACGACGAAGAGCCGATTGGCCGTGTGGTACCGCCCCTCTCGGGACTGCTCCCGGTAGAGCCAGTTGACCAGGCCCGCTGGCTCGGCGCGGGCATCGTCCAGAGGGCGGGAATAGGCGCGCGGGAAGGCGGTCAATTTGAGGTCAAAGGGGACGCCGTCCAGATAGAAATCAATGTGGTGGTGCCGGGGGTTCGCCTCCCGCCTCACGCGCGGGTGGGCGCAGAATATCTCCAGCACGACCTGGTGGGTGTGGAAGTTGTACCAGCGGCGAATCACATAAGCAGCAAATCTCTGAACCGGAAACCCGCGCTGCACGGCAACCCGACGGGTCTCCCGGCGCAGTTCGTCCAGAGAGTGAATCCGGTAGATGAACTCGCTGGCCCGGTCCCAGTCGTCGCCCTGCACCCGCCCCCAGGGGGGAAGACGGTTCAGGCGCTGGAGTTCGGCGCGGATGTCATCGGACGTCATCGGCAAATGAGATTGGCCCGACAACGGGGACAGAAATCCGGGCCCTTCCCGTCGGTATCGCGCAGGGTATTGGAGAAGTGCATCACACAACGCGGGTCCGGGCAGTGGGCCAGCCCCCAGGTGTGCCCCAGTTCGTGGACAACTTCTTTGAGGACCCGTTGCCGGAAGAGGGAGGGGTCATCGGGCAGGCCGTAGAAGGATTGCCGCAGGCGCGGGAGCGCCACGAAGGCCTCACGCCGGTAGAATCCCGCCTGTCCGAAGACAAAGTTGAGCCCCGGGGCGTAGCAGTCCACGTCGGTCAGGCCCAGAATCCGCTCCGCCGGATCCGAAACAGCCCGCAGAGTGGATAGCATCACATCCCCACGGTACTGGCGACGATGGGGGTCGTACCCCGACTCCGGCAGGGGCACCGTCTCCCCTACACGGACGGCCCACCCCACAGCAGTTTCCAGTTCCTTCGCCAGCCCGTCCAGCAGGTCGGCCTCCACCGCGCCGATGGGGACCAGCAGAATCTCCCGGGGCATCTCCCGTGCCGGATCAGAATCCGAAACCGAAGCGCTGACGGGCGTCCCCTGCCATCATGGAGGGGTCCCAGCGCTCCATCCCCATCACCACCCGTACCGGCCACTCGGTGACGGCCTGGGCGGCCTGCCGGGCCTGCTCCAGAATCAGCCCCGCCAGCGGGCAGAAGGGAGCGGTGAGGATCATCGTAATCTGAATCTCCCCATCCACTTCCTCGATCTTTCGCACCAGGCCCAGGTCCACCACGCTGATGCCGATCTCGGGGTCGTATACTTCCTTCAGCGCGTCCTGGATGCGGGCAATTTCCTGCTCGGAAAGGGTTTTTTCTTCGGCCATCTGTCTCCTTCGCAAAGAGAGGATTATCGGGAAACCGTCCGCATTATACCACAGGGGAAGGGGACTGTCAAAAAAGAAGGTCAGCATATTCAAATTGCCGCTTGCCAGTTTGTGCAGACGGTGATATACTAAAATCGCTCCGATTCTCCCAGGAGGTGGTCTATGTTTGACGTAGCGCGCATTCGGGCCGACTTTCCTGCCCTCTCCTGTCCGGTTCGCGGGAAGTCCCTGGTATTTCTGGACAGCGCCGCCAGTTCCCAGAAGCCGTTCCCCGTTCTGGAAGCGATGGAGCGGATTTACCGCCAGTGTTATGCCAACGTCCATCGCGGCATCTACGCGTTCAGCGAAGAAGCCACCCTCGCCTACGAAAACGCACGGGAGCGGGTGGCTTCTTTCATCCACGCGCCCCGTCGGGAGGAGATCGTCTTCACCCGCAACACCACCGAGGCGATCAACCTGGTCGCCTATTCCTGGGGGCGAACAAACATCCGCCCCGGCGACCGGATTCTCCTCACCCAGATGGAGCATCACTCCAATATCGTCCCCTGGCAACTCCTGGCCCAGGAGAAGGGGGCCGAACTGGTCTACCTGCCCATCACCGACGACGGCCTGCTCCGGATGGACCTGCTGGATTCCCTGCTGGACGAACGGGTCAAACTGGTCGCCATAACGATGATGTCCAACGTTCTGGGGACGATTAACCCGGTCAAAGAGATCGTCCGCAAAGCCCGCGCGATGGGCGCGGTGGTTCTGGTGGACGCGGCCCAGTCTGTTCCCCATATGCCGGTGGACGTCCAGGACCTGGACTGCGATTTTCTGGCCTTCTCCGGGCACAAGATGTGCGGGCCGACCGGCATCGGGGTGCTCTACGGAAAAGCGTCCCTGCTGGAGGCGATGCCCCCCTTTCTGGGCGGCGGGGATATGATTCGCAGGGTGGAATGGGACTCCGCTACCTGGAACGACCTTCCCTGGAAGTTTGAGGCCGGGACTCCGGCGTTTGTGGAAGCGATTGGGCTGGGCGCAGCGGTGGACTACCTGAGCGGGATTGGGATGGAGAAGATCGCCGCGCACGAGCGGGAGGTGACCGCCTACGCTATGGAGCGACTGAGCGCGCTGGAGGGATTGACCGTTATCGGGCCGCCCGCTCACCAGCGCGGCGGCGTGGTCGCCTTCACCTTCCGCCGCATTCACCCCCACGACGTCGCCCATATGCTGGATATGGAGGGGATCGCAGTACGGGCCGGACATCACTGCGCGCAACCCCTCCACCGCCGCCTGGGCCTCACGGCAACGGTCCGTGCCAGTTTCTACATTTACAACAGCCCCGATGAGGTGGACCGTCTGGCTCAGGCACTGGAGCATATCGGACAAATGCTGGGGTAAGCGCAATGAACACGGTGTACACCGAAACCATCCTGGACCACTACGCCCATCCCCGCAACTGGGGGCGTCTGGCTGCGCCGGACATCGTCGCCGATACCGATGACCCGTCCTGCGGCGACCAGGTCCATCTGGAACTATCGCTGGACGCCGAGGGGCGAGTCGCCCAGGTCGCCTTTGAGGGGGAAGGGTGTATGATCAGCATGGCCTCCGCGTCCCTGTTCACCGAACGGGTGATGGGGAAACGTCTGGAAGAACTGGAAGCGCTGACGGAGGAGGAGGTACTGAACTGGCTGGACGCCCCCATCCCGCCGACCCGCCGCCGCTGCGCGCTCTCGCCGCTGACCGCCCTGCGCGCCGGCCTGGCGGCCTATCGCCGCGCCTTTGCCGGAGGGTGATGTATGCCCACTCCCTACCGCGAGCATGTCCTGAACCACTACCAGCATCCCCGGTATCGGGGGCGTCTGGAAAAGCCGGACCGGGTCGGGGAGGCCGAAAATGCGGTCTGCGGGGACCGGGTACGGGTGGAACTGCGCCTGAACGGAAAGGGAGGCGTTGCCGAAGCAGCCTTTGACGGGGACGGGTGCGTGATCGCGATGGCGGCGGCGTCTATGCTGATGGAGCACATCCGGGGGCGCCCCGTGGAGGAACTGCGCCGCATTGGCGAAGCGGACATTGCCCAGTTGCTGGGGATGGATTTGAGGCCGTCCCGCCGCGCCTGCGCGCGCGTCGCCCTGGAGGCCCTGCAGGAGGCCCTGAAGTCGGAATGATGGCGGAAGGTTCCCCCTCCATCTGGCGGCTGATTCGCTCCGCCCCGGCCGACGGCGCGACGCAGATGGCCACCGACGAGGCCATCTGGCGGGCCGTCGCCGAAGGCCTCTCCCCGCCGACGCTGCGCCTCTATGCCTGGGATCCGCCCTGCCTCTCCCTGGGCCGCCATCAGCGCGCCGATGAGGTGAACCGCGAGGCGCTGGCCGCGGCCGGATACGGCCTGGTGCGGCGGCCCACGGGCGGGCGGGCCATCCTGCACATAGACGAGTTGACCTACGCCGTCGCTCTGCCCCTCACCCATCCGCTGGCATCCGGAGGCGTGCTGGAAAGTTGCCGGAATATCAGCGCGGGGCTGCTGGCTGCGCTGGAATCCCTCGGGGTTCGGGAAGCGGATGCCCATCAGCAGAAACCATCTCCAGAAGTGGGGCCAGTCTGCTTTGAGACGCCCGGGGAATTTGAAATCGTCGTCGGCGGGCGGAAACTGATCGGTAGCGCGCAGGCGCGGGGACGGGGGGGACTCCTGCAACACGGCGCCTTTCCCCTGACGGGCGACATCGCTCGCATCTGCGCGTTTCTGGTTGTGCCTGCCGACCCGGCGCGGGTACGCGCTCGGGCCGCCACGCTGGCGGAGGTGCTGGGGCGAGAGGTCTCCTGGGAGGAGGCCGCGGATGCGGTTGCGACGGGCTTTGCCCGCGCCTTCGGCCTGCGGCTGGAATGGGGCGCTCTCTCCTCCTGGGAGATGGAGATGGTCCGGCGGTTGCGGGAGGAGAAGTACGCTACGGCGGAGTGGACGCTCCGCGAGAAGGGGCCTAACAAGGAAGAGAACCCATAACCTGCCCGCGCGGTGCGGGCGCCCCATTTACGGAGGGCCGGAGCAGGCGGCAAGCCGCCTGCT
>CAKZOY010000395.1 GCA_937138275.1 uncultured Chloroflexota bacterium | reverse complement strand
CGCCGCGGCGGGGGAGAAGGGGGCCAGGGGGATGAGGGGGCGCTAAAGGCCAGACCCTGCCTGCACGAGGTCTGGATATGAGCCGAAAGTGTCAGGTGGCTAATTCGTGCAGCAATTCTCCCCACGTCGGAGAGAAGGGGGAGGCAGCGGGGCTGGCGGGCGGCGCGCGCCGCCCGCCAGCCCTGCCCCTCCCATCATACCGACACCGACTCCTGCTGGGCCGCCGCTATGACTTCGCCCCATGCAGGAAGTTCCTCCGCCCCGTTCACCAGCGCCTGGATTTTCAGCGGGAGGCCGAAGAGGTTGATGAACCCCTGCGCGTCGGCCTGGCAGTAGACCTCGTCCTGGCTGAAGGTCGCGTAGTCCTCCCGGTAGAGGCTGCAGGGGGACTTGCGGCCCACCACGATGCAGTTCCCCTTATAGAGTTTCAGCCGCACTCTCCCGGTTACCCGCTCCTGGGTCTTGCGGACGAAGGCATCCAGCGCCTCCCGCAACGGGGTGTACCACAGGCCGTAGTAGACCAGTTCGGCGTAGCGAACCGCCACCATGTCCTTGAAGTGCATCGTCTCCCGGTCCAGGCAGATGGTCTCCAGGGCGCGGTGGGCGGTGTAGAGAATGGTGCTGCCGGGGGTCTCGTAGACGCCGCGGGATTTCATCCCCACCAGCCGGTTCTCCACCATATCGGTCCGGCCGATGCCGTGGATTCCGCCCAGTTCGTTCAGCCGGACCATCAGGTCCACCGGCCCGTACGGGACGCCGTCTATCCCGACGGGGATGCCCTTTTCCCATTCTATCTCCACGTAATGGGGCTCGTCGGGCGCTTTTTCCGGGGAGACGGTCATCTGGAACATCTCCTCGTCCGGCTCGTACCAGGGGTCTTCCAGCGGGCCGCCCTCATGGCTGAGATGCCAGAGGTTGCCGTCGCGGCTGTAGATGGAGCGGGACGTGACCGGGACGGGGATGCCGTGGGCCTGGGCGAAGGCCAGCAGGTCCTCCCGCGAACGGAGATTCCACTCCCGCCAGGGGGCGATGACCTTCAGGCGGGGGTTGAGGGCCTTGTAGGTCAACTCAAACCGCACCTGGTCGTTGCCCTTGCCGGTGCAGCCGTGGGCGACGGCCTCGGCCCCTTCCATCGCGGCTACCTGGACCTGGTATTTGGCAATGAGCGGGCGGGCGAAGGACGTCCCCAGCAGGTACTGCCCCTCATATTTGGCCCCCGCCATCATGGTCGGGAAGGCGTATTCCCGCAGGAATTCTTCCCGCAGGTCTGCCACGTAGGCCTTGCTGGCTCCCGTCCGCAGGGCTTTCTGCCGGATGGCTTCCAGGTCGTCCCCCTGGCCCAGGTCGGCCGTGAAAGTGATAACTTCACAGCCGTAGTGCTCTTTCAGCCATGCCAGGATGACCGAGGTGTCCAGTCCACCAGAGTAGGCTAATACGACTTTCATTGTTCCTCCTTGTTGGGATTAGGTAGTGCTTGACCACGAAGATTCTTGATGTTGTTGATTCTCATAAAGTTGTACCCACCCCTTGCCCTGTTGGGAATCTGTTCGTTCCGAGTTTTCTTTGTTGCCAGGGATTCCTTTTCTCCCCCTATGCCCTGACGGGCAGGGGGAGAGGGGGGAAGGAGAGGGGTTTGCGGGCGGCGGCTTCGCCGCCGCCCGCAAACCCCGTTCTTTATCCCCCCTCCCCTTACGGAATACGGATTAAGGATTCCGCAGGCCGGCTGTTCCCCGGATGACGTCCTCCAGCACCCGGATGGCGCTGTGGAATTCTTCCAGGTCTAAGTGTTCGTTCGGGGTGTGGTCCAGGGCGGAGTCGCCCGGCCCGTAGGCGACGATGGGACATTTCCAGACCGGCCCGACAACGTTCATATCCGATGTGCCCGTCTTTCGTTTGAAGGATGGTGCCCCGCCCTGGGCCCGGATGGCCTGCAGGAAAAGGCGCGCTAGCGGAGATGACTTTTCCGCCTGGTACGGAGGGTCTACCGGCCCGAATTGCAGGACGGCCCCATCGGCCCAGGATTCCATCTGGGCCCGCAGGGTGGCGGGGTCCACCCCGGGCGGCAACCGCAGCGTCAGGCGCATCTCCACCTCTTCCTCCAGCCCATCATCCCGCGTGACAATTTGCCGCAGGGACGGGTCCAGGGTGTGAAACCGGTACTGCTCGCCGTTGTTGTGCTGCCGGGCGTAGTCTGTGACGGCGTTCCAGAAGGCCACCGCCCGCTCGGCGACGGACGGGATACACGCGGCGGAGTGGCACCGCGGGGCCCGAAGGCGGTACGTCACCGATAGACTGCCCTTGTAGGCGATGGTGACGTGGGCCCAGCCGCTGGGCTCGCCGATGACCACGGCGTCCGGGGCAAAGCGCTCCAGGAGCGCCCGCGCGCCCCGCGAAGAGGCCTCTTCCTCCACAGCGCCCACCACCCGCACCCGAAGGCCCGGCAGCGGCCCCACCCGCGCCGCGGCGACGATGAACGCCGCCAGCGGCCCCTTGGCATCCACCGCCCCGCGGCCGTACAGGCGACCGTCCTCCAGACGGACGGGAATCCATCCCTCCACCGTGTCCATATGGCCCAGGAGCATCAGTTCCCGGGGGCCGTCTCCTAACGTGCCGATGACGTTGCCGACGGAGTCCCGGGAGACGTCAAAACCCAGATGCCCCATCCGGTCGGTCAGGTAGGCCGCCAGTTCCCCCTCCTGTCCCGATGGACTGTAGATTTCCAGCATCTCCCGCAGAAGGGTCCCTTCATCCATCTTCGCCTTCCCCTTCGGCGGGTGGCGGAGCCTGGAGAGCATCCGCCACCGCCTGCACCACGAACTCCAGGTCGTCCGGGGAGATGACCAGCGGGGGCAGGAAACGGAGCACCGTCGGGCCGGCGGGGAGGGCCAGCACGCCGCGCTGGAGCAGGGCCATCAGGTAGGGCCGGGCCCGCCGCCGCAGTTCTATCCCGACCATCAGCCCCAGGCCGCGCACCTCCCGGATGATCGGGAGGGAGAGCGCCCGCAACCGGGCCAGAAACCAGGCCCCCAATTCCCCGGCGCGCGCGGGGAGGGAGTCCTTCCGAAGAGTGCGCAGCGTCGCCAGGGCGGCCGCACAGGCCAGGGGATTGCCCCCGAAGGTAGAGCCGTGGACGCTGGGCGGGAGTTTCCCCACGCGCGGCCCGATCAGCACTGCCCCTATCGGTACACCTCCGGCAAGCCCCTTCGCCAGACAGATGAGGTCCGGCTCCAGGCCGTAATGCTCGCAGGCCAGGATGCGTCCCGTCCGCCCAAAGGTCTGGATTTCGTCTATGACCAGCATCGCACCCCGTTCCCGGCACAGTTCCTGGGCCCGTTGCAGGTACGCCGGATCGGCGGGGCGGATGCCTCCCTCGCCCTGAACGACTTCCAGGATGACTGCGGCGGTGTCGGGGCCAACGGCCGCTTCCAGCGCGGCCGGGTCGTTGTACGGGACGTGAGAGAAGCCCGGGACCAGGGGCTCAAAGGGTCGTCGGTATTCGGGCCGCCAGGTGGCGGAAAGGGCGCCCATCGTCCGGCCGTGAAACCCGTTGCGGGCGGCGACGACCCCCGGCCGTCCCGTCGCCAGCCGGGCGAATTTGAGCGCCGCCTCCACCGCCTCCGTCCCGGAGTTGCAGAGGAAGACCCGCTCCATCCCGGGCATCAGGGCGACCAGTTCGGCCTGGAGTTCGGCCCGCCGGTCGTTGTAGAACGCCTCCGCGCAGGTGATGAGGCGCTCCGCCTGCTGCTGGACGGCCGCCACCAGCCGCGGGTGGCTGTGCCCCAGGAGCGCCACGCCGTGTCCGGTGGCGCAGTCCACATACCGGCGTCCGGCGGCGTCCCACACGTACGCCCCCTCCCCGCGCACGACCACCACCGGCCGCTTGGTGTAGACGCCGCTGGTATGGCGGTCCTCCAGCGACTGCCATTCCTCCGGGGACGTCACCGGGTATTCCGTGTGGAGCGCCATCTGCTCAATTTGCACATCCAGGAGCGCCATGACCATTTGTTCCCCAGATAACCGTACCGTTCTCCTCCACCAGGGCGCGCAGGAGGGGCAGTTCCCCCCGTCCATCGGCCAGGATGACCCGACGGACGCCGCCGCGGATCGCTTCCCCGGCCCCCAGCAATTTCTTCTTCATCCGCCCCTGGGCGTATTCCTGATACTGCTCCAGTTGATCGGCCGGGATGCAGGGGATGAGGGTGCTCTCGTCGGGGAAGTGCCGGAGCAGGCCGGGCACGTTGGAGAGGATGACCAGGGCGCGGGCGCCGAGGGTCGTCGCAACGAGGGCCGCGACCCGGTCCCCGTCCACGTTGAGCGCCTCCCCCCGTTCGCCGATCGCCAGCGGCGCAATCACCGGCGTGAAGCCCTGATCCAGGAGAATCTGGAGCAGCGTCCTGTTCACCTGCTCTACCATCCCCCCGTAGTCATCCCGGATGACCCTCTTCTTGCCGTTCTCTACGGCGATAACGACCTCTTTTCGTTTCCCCTCCACCAGACGGCCGTCCAGGCCGGAGAGTCCCACGGCGTTGACCCTTCGCCTCTGGAGGCGCTCCACCAGCATCTTGTTGACCCGTCCGGCGACGACCATGGCGAAGATTTCCAGCGTCTCCCGGTCGGTGTAGCGGCTCTGGACGCCCGACGGGGAAGTGATAAAGCGCGGCGGATGGCCCAGTTTCTCCGAGATGATGTTGGTTTCGTGGGAGCCGCCGTGGACCACCACGACCGGTTCCTCCCAGGCTATCAGGCTGGCGATGTCGGCGCAGATGGCGTCCAGGTTGAGCCCTGCCCCTCCGCCAATCTTGACCACGATCATCCGGCACCTCCTGTTGGGTTTTGCAACGAATTCCACGAATTCCACGGATTTAAAATATCTTCTAGCCACCTGACACTTTCGGCTCATATCCAGACCTCGTGCAGGCAGGGTCTGGCCTCTAACGCCCCCTCATCCCCC
>CAKZOY010000394.1 GCA_937138275.1 uncultured Chloroflexota bacterium | reverse complement strand
GGCATCTCCCCCGACGAGCCCTGGTTGCCGGAAGCGCTGCGCCGGTGGCTCTCCACCTGTCCCGTGGTGCTGAAGCGATAAACCGGACGACGAAGGGTTAGGAGACTGCGCAGCAACCCCTTCCTGGGGAGCAAAGCGCTGGCAGGATATGGGAGATACGGGGTTTGTGGCGCGGCTTCGCCGCGCCACAAACCCCGTATTCTTCCTGTTCCTGCATGAAGCGAATCACTGCGCACGCCCTTGCAGCCGCAGAGACCGCGGAGAAATTCAGGAAAACCTCTGCGAAAATGCGACTTTTGTCGTAGACAACCGATCCCCTCTTGCGCGATAATCCCCGTGGAGATCACCTATGAACGAACGCGTGCTTCCGACCATCAATCTGCTTCTCTGCAACCGCTGCAGCGTGTGTGTGGTCCTCTGTCCCACCCACGCGCTGGAGATGGGGCCGGAAGGGCCGTGGATCGCCCGTCCGGAGGACTGCTCCTACTGTGCCACCTGCAATACCTACTGCCCCAACGGAGCCATCTCCGCGTATTATGAAATTGTGTGGGGCAGTATGCCCCAGGAGGGATGACGATGGCGGTGCCTGTATCGGTGAAGGGGAAGCGCCCGAGGAACTGGAGGAGTGGGTGAAGGACACAGCCAACGGCTGCCCCGTGGAAGTCATTCGCGTGGAAGTTGCCGGTTAGCGCAGCGAGGAGAAATGCGACCTACAGAGACCCTGATGCACGAACACCAGATTATCCTGATGGTCCTGGACGCCTGTTTAGAGGGAGTTGTGTTTATGATAGAAATCCACCTGTATGGCAAACTGCGCCGTTTCGGGCCCGACCCCCGCGGGGACCGGGAGACGGTCGTCCGTCTGGATGTGCGGCCCCAGGAGACGGTGGGCAGCGTCCTGGAGCAACTGGGCATCACCCCCGACGAGATCGCCCACGTCTTCCTCAACGGCGCTCTGCTCACCACCTGCAACTCCATGGCCCCCTGGCTGCGCTACCGACAGGTGCGGGAGGACTTCTCTCCCTGCATCCCCGCGCTGGATACCCCGGTACAGGACGGCGACCGGCTGGGGCTCTTCGGCCGGGACATGGCGATGCTGGTGGTGTAGGGAGCGGAGGAGCGGAAGGGGGAGCGAGGTGTATGACAAGTTCAGCGCCGATTACGACCGCTTCGTGAACTGGCCCGCCCGCCTGGCAACCGAGTTGCCTTTCATCGCGCGCGCCTTAGGGCAGGCCGGTCCCCTGCGCATTCTGGACGCCGCCTGCGGCACCGGGATGCACGCAATCGCCCTGGCCCAGCAGGGCCATCAGGTCATAGGCGCCGATATCAGCCCCGCAATGGTGGAGCGGGCCCGGGCCAACGCGGCCGCTGCAGGGGCAAACGTCCGCTTTGAGGTCGCCGAACTGGGAGAACTCATCCCGCGCGTCGGTCGGGGCTTTGACACCGTCCTCTGCCTGGGCAACTCCCTTCCCCACCTGCTGACTCCGGAGGCGTTGCGCGCGGCGCTGACCGATTTCGCCGCCTGCCTTCGGCTCGGCGGCGTCCTGCTCCTCCAGAACCTGAACTACGACCGAATCCTGGCACGGCGGGAGCGCTGGCTGGAGCCTCAATCCCACTGGGAAGGGGAGCGGGAATACCTCTTCCTGCGGTTCTACGATTTTGATCCGGACGGCCTGCTGACCTTCCACATGATGACCCTGCGGCGAGACGGAGGGGGCCCATGGCAGCAACAGGTGGTCTCCACCCGTCTACGGCCCCTTCGCAGGACGGAACTGACGGCCGCGCTGGAAGAGATAGGGTTTACTGAAGTCACCTGCTACGGCGATATGACCGGTGCGCCGTTTGACCCGAACCATAGCCCTAACCTGATCATCGTAGCAATCCGGTAGCGTATGGAAGAAAGGTCCGTCCAGAAAGTGCTCATCCTGGGGGCCGGCTTTGCCGGCCTGTACACCGCTCTCCATCTGGATCGCCTTCTGGAGAAGGACGCGCCGGTGGAGATCACCCTGGTGGACCAGAACCATTTCCACCTTTTCACCCCGCTCCTGCACGAGGCTGCCAGTGGGGTGATCCACCCGGGCCTGATTATGACCCCGATCCGGCGCCTCCTGCGGAAGACCCGGGTGCAGTTCCTGCGCGCTCGCGTGGAGGCCGTTGACCTTTCGGCACGCCAAGTCACCCTCTGTTGCCTCGCTCTTCCTTACGACATCCTGGTCATTGCGCTGGGGTCGGTGACCCATTTTTACAACCTGGATTCCATCCGCTCCCGCGCGCTGGAAATCAAATCGGCCAGCGATGCCGAGCGGTTGCGCTGCCACGTGATCAACCGGTTTGAGGCCGCCACCCGCGAGCGCAACCCCACGCGCCGTCGCCGGTTGCTCACGTTCACCGTGGTGGGAGGCGGATGCACCGGTGTGGAGACCGTCACCGAACTCCACGAGTTTCTGCACCATTTGCAGGCGGAGCAGTATCCGATGATCCCGCGGGAGGAAATCCGCACCGTTCTGGTGGAGCGGCAGGACCGGGTGCTCCCACAGATGGACCGGACGCTCTCCCGAATGGCGCTGCAGCGGATGCGGAAGATGGGCATAGAGGTGTTGCTGAACACAACCGTGCGGGACTGGACTGAGGAGAGCCTGATTTTCGCCGGTGAGCACCCGCCCTTCCCCACCGATACGGTCATCTGGGCGGCGGGGGTACGGGCGCCTCCGGTGGTCGCGGCACTCCCGGTGGAGAAGGATTCCCTGGGACGAGCGGTCGTGGATGCCTACCTGCGCATTCCCCGATTTCCCAACGTCTACGTCCTGGGGGACGCTGCCCACACCCGCCATCCCCAGACCGGCGAGGTATACCCGCCCACGGCACAGGTCGCCTACCGGCAGGCCCCGGTCGCCGCGGCCAACATCGCCGCCGACATCCGGGGCGATTCTCCCCGGGTGTTTGACTTCACCTACATCGGCGACCTGGTCTCCATGGGCCGGCTCTCCGGCGTGGCCGACCCCTTCGGGCATCGGCTGCGGGGATTCCCGGCCTGGACAATGTGGAAATTCTACTACCTGCTGCGGCTGGTGGGCTGGCAGAACCGGCTGCGGGTAGCACTGAACTGGCTGCTGGCGCTTCTCTTCCCCGCGCAGAGCGCCATTTCCTACGAGTGTTCTCCGGAATGCGCCGGAGAGTTGTGTCTGTGAGGGCGGAGAAGGGGCCGGACACCCCTGCATTTATTACGAAAGGAGGAGATACAATGTACATCACGGAAACGATCTGGTGGGCGTATACCGCGTTTGTGATCGCAGTAGTCATCTTTATGCTCTACTTCGCCGCCAAAGTGCGGGAGAAAGGAGGATGACAATGGAGCGGGAAGAACGCTTCTGGCTGGGAGTGCTGGTCGTCGTCTTCCTGCTGGTCAACGCTATCACCCTCTCCCCGGTCGTGCCCTGGCAAAAATGGACCCTCTGGGCCCGCCCCACTCCCCAAGCGCAGTTCCACGTGGAATTTGAAAACTACCGGATCCATCTCCCGTCCCAGGGTATCCGGGTGAAGGCCGGAGAGTTCGTGGAGTTCGTCGCCACGAGCCGCGATGTCACTTACGGCTTCGGCGTCTTCCGGAAGGACGGTAAAATGGTCTTTCAGATGCAGGTCGTGCCCGGGTACGAGAACCGCATCGTCTGGCGGTTTGACGAACCCGGCACCTACGACGTCCGCTCCACCGAATACTCCGGCCCACGCCATCCCGAAATGTTCATCCCCGATGCCGTTCAAGTCGTGCCGTGAGGAGGTGACCCTATGAACATCGGCTGGACCGAGAAATGGACCCTGCGCTTTGCCGTCGTCGCGCTGATTTTCCTGGCGATGACCGGCTTTGAGGGCGTCCTGATGCGCACCCAGATGGCGGCGCCGGGAGCGCTGGCGAACTTTGAACGCACTCTCAACGCCATCCGCATCACGGACCACGAACCGACTCCCGCGGAATTGTTCTACGGGATGATGACCGTCCATCCGGTGGTCGGGATTTATGGCTTCGCCTATATGAGCGTGATGGGCGCCTTCTACTTCCTGGTTCCCTTCATTATGAAGCGGGAGATCCGCCACAAGAAACTGGTCCCGATCAACTTCTGGCTGCAGACGGGCGGGGTGCTCCTCTGCTGGCTCTCCGGGTTCTTCGGCCTCTTCAACTCCCTGTACACCCTCTACTGGCCGTTGCCGGTCTCCTTTGATCGCGTGCCGCTGGTGGGGACCATCCCCTTCACCGTTGGCGCGGCTGCCATTATGGTCAACATCCTGCTCTTCTCCTTCAACACGTTCAGCACCGTTCTGGCGAAGAGCAACCCCCAGTCGTACACCTTCGGGCAGTTCCTACGGGCCGCCTTTGGCATCTCCCGCCTAATGAAAGCGCTGGGGAAGGAGGATAAGAGCGCGCCCAACCTGGACTACAACGGGCTACCCGTCTTCATCGTCGCCGTGGCACGAGGGTCGGTAGACACTGTCATCAACGCCGTCGTCCTGCTCACTGCGGGAGCGTTGATCCTGGTCTACGGAATGGCTGCCCTGTTCGGCCATCCCCTCAACCCGCTGGCCGTGGACGCGCTGGTCTACAAGAACTGGTTCTGGTGGGGGCTGGATATGGTGGCCGACGGCAACGTCCTCATCTACACCGCTGGGGTCTGGTACCTGCTGATCCCGCTGCTGGTGGGTCGGCGGCTCTACGGCGAGTCGGTCGTGCGGACGGTCATTATGGTGGACCTGCTGGTCTCGCTGGGGGTATGGAGCCACCACCTGCTGGGCGACCAGGTGCAGCCGTTCTTCATGCGGTTGCTTTCGGGCCAGATCATCACCTGGGGCGAGTTCTTCACCATGGGGCTGACCATCTTCGCCTCGCTGATGACCATCTGGAAAGCCCGGCCGGTAAAGATCACCCCACCGCTCCTCTTCGTCCTGGGCTCCATCTTCGGCTTCATCATAGGCGGCGCGGCGGGCCTCACCCAGGCCAACGTCGGCCTCAACGTCGTCCTGCACAACACCCAGTGGGTGATTATGACCCACGCCCACACCATGCTGCTGACCGGCCTGAGCACCCTGCTGTTTGCCGTCATCTACGCGCTGATACCGATGCTCATCGGTCGGGAAATCCGCAGCCGAACCCTCACCCTGGCCCATTTCTGGCTCTGGATGGTCGGTTCGGTGCTGATGACCTACGTGATGGGTATGGCCGGGAGCCAGGGGATGTTGCGGCGGATGCTCTACCCGCAGCCCAACCCCTATCAGGTCTATCTGGACGTGGCGCTGGTCGGGGGCATCCTGATGGCTGTCGGTTTCCTGGCCTTCCTGGGGAACGTGCTCACCACGCTGGGCTGGAGTTCCCTTCGGGAAGTGTTGCTCCCCAGGAAACAACCGCTTAGAGGGGTAGCCCTCTGATTCGGAAGCGCACGTCAGGCAGGGGTGTCCGAGCCTCTCCCGGTACAATACAATGCTCAGAACCTGTTGATTCTCCTAAAGTCGTATCACCTGGTCTTTCACAAAGTCTCATAAAGTCGTATCCCACCTCTTGCCCCGGTGGGAATCTGAGCGTTCGTTCCGAGTTACAGGGTTTCCCTTTATCCCCCTCACCCCCCTTGCCCCCCTCTCCCCCTTGCCCTGCGGGCGGGGGAGAGGGGAGAAGAGAGGGGTTTTTGGGGCGGCGGCGAAGCCGCCGCCCCAAAAACCCCATTTCCATCCCTTCCCCGTGCGGCTGTAGGGGCGGACGATCCGTCCGCCCTCAATGGGGAGGGGGTAGGGGGGAGGGGAGGGGAAATATCAACCCTTTGGAGGATCGCATCCTTCTGGAATCCAAGATAGATTCAATCCATAGGGGTGGTATGACTTTTTTGGGACCTTACCAGAAGGCCGTGATACGACTTTACGAGTTTCAATACTTCTGATAAGGAGATAGCGGATGGGCAATTCCACCAAAACCCTGCTATGGTTCGTCACCGCCTGGACGGCATTGCTGGTAGTGCTTCTCAGTCCCCTTTCCGCCACCGGGCCGCTGACCGGGCTGGGCCTGGCCCAGCGCCTGGGACTGGACGAAGCGGGCCGGGTGGGGCGTATCGTGATGCTCTATCACAGCCTGTCCATCCCTTTCGTCGCCGCGCTGGTCTACTTGATCCTGGACTTTCTCCCCTTTGACGGCCGCTACTCCCACTCCATCCAGCCCGCCATCACCGCCGGATATCTGCTGACCAGCATCGGCGGGCTGAGTTTCGCGTATCTGCGGGCGGGCTGGATCGCCCACGGCGTGTTCCTGGTCGGCCTGAGCCTCACTTTCTACGCCGGAACTCTCCTCTGGTGGGGACTCTCCCCCTGGCGTGCGCCAGCAGATGGCCGACGCCTGGAGCGCTGGGCCTTCTGGCTGATGGCCCTCTGCACCCTGATCTCGGCGATCATCGGCGGCGCAACCGGCGCCTTTTTCGGCCACGGGTTTCAGGCTTTCCTGGCCGAAGATGTCCTCCGCACCGAACGCAACCTGGGCCAGCGGGCGATCATCGCCCATCTGCACATTATGCTGGCACTGATAGACGTGGCGCTCCTGCTCCTCGTCGCCCGGCGAGTGGGCCTGAACGGCCGGGCCTACCGGATCGCGATGCCCTTCATTATCATCGGCACCATCATCATCGCGCCGGCGACGTGGAGCGTGATGGTCATAGAGAAAATTGCCCACAAAATCATCAACGTGGGAGCGTTTGTCCTGCTGGCAGGTGCGGCGATCGTCGCCCTCTACGGGATGAACGGTCTGATACGGGAACGGCCTGGCCGTTCTCCCCTGCGCGCCCTGCTGAGCGACCCCGTCCGCTTCGGAATGCTCTTCCAGTTGCTGTTCGTCAACCTGGTCGTCACCATCCCGGGCATCTGGGTGGCCTTCAACCTGGACACCGTCCGTCAGGGCGACTGGGCCTGGGAGCGAACATTTGCAGTGGGCCACTGGCATGTTCTGGCGACCCTCTCGGCAGTGGTGGGACTGTTGCTGATAGTGGACCGACTGGAGGTGAAAGGGCTGTTGCGCCAATTGGTCGGCTGGGGGGTGCTGACGGGTTCCACCGTGGCTTTCAGTGCGGTTCAATTCTATATGTTCCGACAGCCAGGAACGGTGCCGGCCCAGGCCGTCATCCTGGCGATAGACGCCGGCATCGGGCTCTTCCTGCTGGCCTTGGCGGCCTTTCTGATCGGTGGAAAAATCGTTAAGGAGGTAAAATGAGCGAGTACATCCAGAATTCCGCCCATCGGCGGGAAATTCTGAAAGGAATCATCCGACAATTGCACGAAGGACGGAGTGTAGATGAGGTCAAGGCCGAGTTCGCTGCTCTGTTGCGGGAAGTCGGCCCCGTGGAGATTGCCGCTATAGAACAGGCGCTGATTGAGGAGGGCTTTCCGGAGATGGAGATCAAGCGGTTGTGCGACGTCCACGTCGCCGTCTTCCGGGAGTCGCTGGAAACACAAACGCGGCCCGAAACGATCCCCGGCCACCCGATCCACACCTTTCGCGCCGAGAACGAGGCCGCAGCGCAGATTCTGAACCGTCTCCAAGAGGCAATCGCCGCGTTGCTGAAGGATCCCACTGACCCGGCCTGTCTGGAGGAGGCCCGGCAGCGGTTGCGGGAGATGCGGGAGTACGAGAAACATTACCGGCGGAAGGAGAATTTTCTGTTTCCCTACCTGGAACGTAAAGGCTTCACCGGCCCTTCCACCGTGATGTGGGCCATCCACGACGACATCCGCAGCGGCTGGCGGGCGCTGGATGCGCTGCTGGCCGAAGGCCCGGGCGACGGTGTGGAGGACTTCCAGGCGCGCGTGGAGGGGGTCTTCCGCCCGATGGCCACCGCCATCCGGGAGATGTTCTTCAAGGAGGAGAACATTCTGTTCCCCACCGCCCTGCAGTTGCTGACCGACGAGGACTGGCGGGCAATCCGGGCACAGGAGGCGGAGGTGGGGTATGCCTACGTCCTGCCCGGAGATCGCTGGACGCCGGAGGGGATTCCGACCGCGCCCGCTGCCCCGACCGTGTCGCCCCCCCAGACCGTGCCTGCCGAAGCCGCTCCGCCCCCGCCCCGGGCCCTGGCCAGCATCCTGCTCCATCTGGACACCGGCACCCTGGCCCCAGAGGAAGTTAACCGGATTCTGAACGCGCTGCCGGTGGAGATCACGTACGTGGATCGGGACGATACCGTCCGCTATTTCAATCGGCCGCGCCAGCGCACGTTCCTGCGCCCTCCGGCCGTGATCGGGCGCAAAGTGCAGAAGTGCCATCCTCCTGCCAGTCTCCACCGGGTACAGCGTATTCTGGACGATTTTCGCGCCGGACGGCGGGACGTGGCGGAGTTCTGGATTCAGATGCAAGGCCGTTTCGTCCACATCCGCTACTTCCCCCTACGGGATGAGCAGGGGGAATACCAGGGGACGCTGGAAGTGGTTCAGGACGTCACCGACATCCGCGCGCTGGAAGGGGAGCAGCGGTTGCTGGACGAGGAGGGATAAATGCGCATTTTGGCCATCATCACCGGCGAATACGGCCAGCGGCACGGGGAGAACATCCGCGCCCACGCGCCGGCCCACTGGGAAATCCACGTCTGGAAGGCGCCAGCAAACTACCCGCCTATCATAGACTACCCCGAAGACTACCTGCCCCCCGACCTCCCTCCGGCCGACCTGGTGCTGGCCTTCGGCGAGCATCCGGGGGTGGCTGAACTGGTGCCGGAAGTGGTGAAGGCCACCGGCGCGCGGGCGGTCATCGCGCCGGTGGACCGGGAGGAGTGGCTGCCGCGGGGCCTGGCGCGCCAGTTGCGGGGATGGCTGGCCGAGATGGGGGTGACCTGCGTCACCCCCAAGCCGCTCTGTTCCCTCACCGAGACCTCATACAACGTCCGCCGCTACCGGACGGAGTACGACAATCCGCTGATTGCCGAGTTCGCCCGCTACTTCGGACAGCCGGAATTGCGGGTCACGGTGGATCCCGAAACGCGCCGGATTACCGATGTGGAGGTCATTCGGGACACCGTCTGCGGGTGCGCCCGCTTCGTGGCGCAGGGTCTGATCGGGGTCTCGGCGGATGAGGCGGAGTTTGAGGCCGGGATGCTCCACCACCACTACCCCTGCCTGGCCGGAATGGCCAAAGACCCCGACTTCAACGACACGCTGATGCACGTCTCGGGGCACATTTTGAAAGAGCAAGTAGCGGAGCAGGTGAAGCCGTACCGGAAGGAAGTGTACATCATCCCCGAAGGGTTCAGGTCCCAGCGCCAGGGAAGGGAATAGATTGCTGGGATGCCCCGCAAAGGGCAGTTGGCGGAGACGGCATTGTGCCTTTTCGCCCGACGAAACCGCGACGGAAGCCGCCCCAGGACCTTTTCTGCTTACGGAGATGTGTGCAGGGGGAAGAACAGGGGCTCTCCGAAGCGGTCCCGGCCAAATGCGCCGATCCGTTCCTGAACCGGCGGGGAAAGCAGCCAGTCCACGAACTCCTCGGCCAGACGGGCCTGAATCTGGGGCCCCTTGTCTGGATGGATGACGATAACGCTGTAGAGGTTATCCAGTAGAGGATCACCCTCCACCAGAATTTCCAGACGCAACCCCTTCTCCCAACGGGTCAAGTACGTGGGACGGTCGGAGAGAGTGTAGGCGCCCTTTTCGTCCGCAATGGTGAGCGTCTCTCCCATTCCCTGCCCGACGGAGAGATACCATTCCCCCTGAGGCTCTATCCCCGCATTCTGCCAGATGCGCTTTTCCAAAAGATGGGTACCGGATTCGTCGCCGCGGGAAACAAAAGGCGCCTGCGCCTGGGCGATGCGGCGAAATGCGGCCGCGACGTCGCGCAGGCCGCGGATGCCCGCCGGGTCGCTCGCCGGACCGATGACGACAAACTCGTCGTGCATCACCGCCTCCCGGCGCACCCCGTGCCCGGCGGCCATAAAGGCTTCCTCTTGCTCCGGCGCGTGGACCAGGAGCAGATCGGCGTTGCCGTCCGCACCCAGTTTGAGCGCCTGCCCGGTGCCGACGGCGATCACCTGCACCCGTACCCCGTATGCCTGCTCAAAATCGGGGAGAAGCGCATCCAGAAGGCCGCAGTCGTAGAGGCTGGTGGTCGTCGCCAGGCGCAGGACAGGCTGGGGGTCGCTTGCCCGGCCGATGCAACCTGCTAGCAAGACGGCATAGATAAAGAAAAGCCGCAAGAGCAACCGGATGGGGCGGCGCATCATGCTATCCGGCAAAGGGAGGCCTCCATACAGGATATATGCGTCAACCTAAGCGGCCAAGCCGCCTTGAGCCCGACGCAAAACCGTCGAGGGCTGTTTGTAGTGCGCCACAGAGCATAGCAAAGTGGTGCTTCAGCCTGCGCAGCGGGGTTTTGCTTTGAGCCGGAGGGTTCACCCTTCGGTAGAAAGGGTTGCCACTTCCGATTTCGGCTTGCGCAGCAATTTGCCCCGATGGGAAAGGGGTGGGGTGTGGGGTTTGTGGGGGCGGCTTCGCCGCCCCCACAAACCCCACTTTCCCCCATTTCACGGGCGCGCCACTCCCACGAAACGATTTACTGCACAGGCCCATTCCTCACCAAGTTGACGCGTATACTCCGCACAGGATATACCTGGCAAAGGGGTTAGCCCGGCACAGGGATGTGCTTGGCAGAGGTATGGGCTATGCATGGGGATGCGCTCGGCGAAGGGACGATTATGCATAGGGATGTACTCGGCGAAGGGACGGGCCTGCAAAGGGACGACGGGGGGCGGCGGGCGGCCTTCGGCCGCCCGCCGCCCCTCGTATCCCCTCATCCGAGCAATACCCCATGCTCGGTCACATTCAGGCCATGACGGCGCATCTCTTCTACAAAGGGCCGGGCAGGCACCATTACCTCCACTCCCCCAGCCCCGCGCGGGGTGAGACCATGGGCCATCATCTCCGCCACAATCGCCGCACTCCAGCCAGTGGCCCGTTCCATCGCCGTGAAGCCCGTCCCTTCGTCAAAGTAGTCTATCAGTTCCACCACCGCTTCGGCATCCCGACCATCTTTCTTCCCCACCGCCTTCACGCGCACGATGACGATGTCCTTATCGCCGGGGAAGGTCACTTTGGGCTCAAAAAGGACGTGAAAGACATCGCGCGGGACCACCTCCACACCTCCCACGCGGATGGGACGAGTATCCCATAGGCCCAGGTCATAGAAGGCGCGCAGTTGGGCAAAGTGGCCCGGATGGCGCAGCGTCTTATTCTGCAGTGTGCGCAGGCGGCCGCGAAACGTCCAGGGCATCGTACTGGTACCGCCTCCGGCGACGAACGCCTCCAGCATGCCGATGGGCGGGGGAAATTCCACCGTCTCCAGTTCGCTCATCGGCTCCACTTCCGTGATCTCCCAGTCCCGGAGGAAAATCGCCGGTTCGGCGTACTCGTTGGTCAGCCCGGCGATGTGGAAGGTGAGCAGGTAGTTGAAAGGCGGGCGGGGGTTCTGCGGGATGCCGCCGTCCCACATATAGACGTCCACTGCCTCGTCCAGCAACTCCATCGCGTAGACGATGAGGCTGGTTCCCAGGCCCGGCACCTGACCGCAATCGGGGATGACGCTCACGCCCGCCGCCAGAGCCTCTTCGTGAAAGGCATGCTGCTGCCGGACGATAGTCGTATTGCCGCCCAGGTCGCAGAAGTTGCAGCGGGCGCGGATGGCGGCCTGAGTAAGTCCCAGGTTGTAGAAATAGGGGACAGCGCTCAGGCAGGCGTCCGCGCCCCGAAGCAGGCGCTCCACTGCCTCCAGGTCGTCCACATCCACCGGGGCCGGTTCAGCCAGCGGGGCACCGACCATCCGGTTCACCCGCTCGGCGGACTGCCGGGCAACGTCCAGGTCCCGATCGGCCAGAATCACGCGCCGGGCATTGCCCCAACGGGCCATATCGTAGGCAGCGGCCGTTCCCTGGCGGCCCGCTCCCAGAACGACGTAGGTTTTCGCAGACATTGGGCTTTCTCCGGATTGAAGTTCAGGTAACACTCGGCTATCGCCTGTTGATTCTCATAAAGTCGTATCACCCGGTCTTTAACAAAATCTCATA
>CAKZOY010000393.1 GCA_937138275.1 uncultured Chloroflexota bacterium | reverse complement strand
CCTGCTTCCTGCTTCCTGCTTCCTGCTCCCTGCTTCCTGCTCCCTGCTTCCTGCAACTCTGTGCTTTGACTTCAGCCCATGCTCTCCCTTGAAGACCTGCAGGCCCAGGCCCGGCGCCTGGGGTTTGACCGGATGGGAGTGTCGCCGCCCGCCCCACCTCCCCAGGCCGTCCGCGCTTACCGGGAGTGGCTGGCCGCGAACTATCACGGCGAGATGGCCTACATGGCCCGCCCCGACCGGGTGGCCCGGCGGGAGGACCCGTCGCTCATCCTGCCGGGGGTGCGCGCCGTCGTCTGCGTCGCCGTCAACTACTATCCGGGCGACCACCCCGTCCTGACCGACGGCCCCCGCGGTCGGGTCTCCCGCTACGCCTGGGGGATGGACTACCACGACTGGATGATCCCCCGGCTGGAGGAACTGGCAGCCTTCATCCGGGCGCGAACCGGCGGCACCGCCCGCCACCGCGCCTATACCGACACTGGCCCAGTCCTGGAGCGGGCGCTGGCCGCGCAGGCCGGGTTGGGCTTCATCGGCAAGAACACCTGTCTCATCCATCCCCGCTCCGGTTCCTGGCTCTTCCTGGGGGAGATTCTGGTGGACGTGGACCTGCCCTTCACGGGGCCGCCGATGCCGCCCCGCTGCGGGACCTGTACCCGCTGCCTGGACGCCTGCCCGACGGGCGCGCTGGTCGCCCCGTATATGCTGGACGCCCGCCGCTGCATCTCGTACCTGACAATTGAGTACCGGGGCGAAATCCCCGCCGACCTGCAGGAGCGGATGGAGGATTGGATTTACGGCTGCGACGTCTGCCAGGAAGTCTGCCCGTGGAACCGTTTCGCCCGTCCGACAGCCGTTCCCGAATTCCGCGCCGCCTCGGTGGATCGGGCCGTCCCGCTCCTGGCCGACTTGCTGGGGCTGGACGACGCGACCTTCCGAGTCCGCTTCCGGGGCACCCCCATCGCCCGTATCGGCCGGGAGCGCTTGCGACGGAACTTTCTCCCGAAAACCACTAAGGGCACAAAGTAAGAACTTTTGTAACTGTTCAGGCTATTGTCCTTCAGCAATTGAAATCGCCCCTCAAGGGCTTGCAGCCGGGCGTCCACTGGCGTGGACGCCGCATCAGCGACCGCGCAGGCGGTCGCCCGGCACGAAGTGCCCTCCAGGGGGGTTTCAACCGCTGGCTGAACAGTTACGAATTTTTTAAACAAAATGAGGTCAAGGGGCATCATCTCTGCTGTCTATCCCAACAGCCTGGCCGCGCGCCTGGGCCTGCAGCCCGGCGACGAACTGCTGACCATCAACGACCGACCCGTCCGGGACGTCATTGACGTCCAGTTCTACGGCGCCCAGGAACGGTTGACCCTGCGCGTCCGTCGGGAGGGGCGGGAACAGACCCTGCGCGCCCGTCGCCGGTACGACGAACCCCTGGGCCTGGAGTTCACCCGTCCCACCTTTGACACCGACATCCGTCGCTGCAACAACCGCTGTGAATTCTGCTTCGTCTCCCAGATGCCGCCGGGTCTGCGCCCGTCCCTCTACATCAAGGACGACGACTACCGCCACTCCTTCCTCTTCGGCAACTACATCACCCTGACCAACCTGACAGAAGAAGACTGGGCCCGGATTGAGGAGCAGCACTTGAGCCCCCTCTACGTCTCCGTCCAGGCCACCGACCCGGACCTGCGGCGGCGGATGCTGGACAACCCCCGCGCGCCGGAGATAATGGCGCAACTGCGCCGGTTGGCGGAGATGGGCATTGAGGTCCACACCCAACTGGTGCTGGTCCCCGGCCTGAACGACGGCCCCCAACTGGACCGCTCCATCGGCGACCTGGCGAAACTCTACCCGTCCGTCTGCTCCGTCAGCGTCGTCCCGGTGGGGCTGACGAAGTACCACCGGGGCGGATGCCGCCCGTACACCGTGGAGGAGATGCGGCAGGTGTGGGAGCAGGTGACGGCCTGGCAGGAGCGCTTGTTGTCCACCCTGGGCGTGCGCTTCGCCTACCTGACCGACGAGTGGTACCTCCGGCTGGGCAAGCCCGTCCCGCCCGCCGCGGCCTACGACGGTCTGGACCTGCGGGAGAACGGCGTCGGGCTGGTGCGGGCGCTGCTGAGCCAGTGGCGGCAGGTGGAGAAGCAACTGGCCGCGCTGGATGGCCCCACCCAGACCTGGGCGACGGGCGAACTGATGGCCCCGATCCTGGCGCGCCTGGCAGAGAAATTCGCCGAGCGGACGGGCATCCCGGCGGAGGTCATCCCCGTCCCCAACCGCTTTTTCGGGGAGACGGTCACCGTCGCCGGGCTGCTCGCCGGGCAGGACGTGGTCGCCACCCTGCGGGAGCGGAGGCTGGGGGAGGTCGTCGTCCTGCCCGACGGGATGTTTCGCGGCCCCGAAGGCCAATCGCTGGACGAAATGCGTCCGGAAGACCTCGCGCAGGCCCTCAACCGCCCCATTTACAAAATATAGACACGGATTTCACGGATTACACAGATTTTTTAACTTTCCTGACTACCTGACAGTTTTCCAATAGGACGCAGATGGACGCGGACAAGCCGTGTGGCTCATTTCAAAAGCAGTGCACTTTCTCAAGGACACCTTCACCCCTCCCCCTTGCCCCTTCCCCGTTGCGGGCGGACGGATCGTCCGCCCCTACGGCCGCACGGGGAGGAAAGGGCAAGGACAAGCCTTGCCCTCTTTCCCCCTTCTCCCCCGCCGCGGCGGGGGAGAAGGGGGCCAGGGGGATGAGGGGGCGCTAAAGGCCAGAACTTGCCTGCACGAGGTCTGAATATGAGCCGAAAGTGTCAGGTGGCTAGAACTTTCCGTGTAATCCGTGTAATCCGTGTAATCCGTGGCAATTACTGGAGGTGACGCGATGCGAATCCGGGTTCTTTCCGCCGACGAC
>CAKZOY010000392.1 GCA_937138275.1 uncultured Chloroflexota bacterium | reverse complement strand
GCGAAGTGGCGTTCAGTTACGCAGGCGGTCGGGCTTCCCCTCCCCGCGCGGCGACGGCCCGCCGGACCGACTCCACATCCGGCCGGTAAAGTGCAGAGGGCGGCGCGGGCCGTTCCCCCACGGCGATGAGCACCGTCCCCTCCTGGCAGGGGATCGCCATGTCCACCACATACCTCATCCCGCCCTCGCGCACCGGATACTCCCGCTCCGGCAGGAAACCGGCCTCCTTCAGGGTGACGAAAAGCCCGTCGGCGCCGGAAGCGTAGAGATCGTTGATCTCCCGCGCCGCCACAAACCGGTCCCACGACGTCTCAATGAACGTGACCCGCCGCCAGCGGAGGCTGGGGATGGGGCGCTCCAGACGGACGAGGGGACCCAGTTGTAGCTGGTAATAAAGATGGTCGGCCCGGGGGTGGTGGGGCTCATCGGGGAGCAAATCCCGGCGGCGGACCAGTTCGTGTCCCAGCACCGGGGCGTACCAGTGGACGGCCCAACTCTCCTCGCCGAACGCGCGGGTGAAATAGAAGGCCAGGACGACGGCCTCGGTCGTGCTGGGCGGCGCATGCCGGACGGGAATGCGGTACCAGTGTCGGTCGCGGGCGATCTCAAAATCCCTTCGGTTGTTCATCACGGCAACCAGGACACGGTCTTCGGGGTGAAACATCGTGCCTCCTGCTGTTCAACGCCGAAACACCCTCAGGCTTGCGCGGTAATTCGCCTTGCATAGGAAAGGGGTGGGGTGTGGGGTTTGTGGGGACGACGAAGCCCCCCACAAACCCCGCCTTCCCCTCCTTGTGCTTTGACCTCTGACATGTTACAATTACTTTCGCAATGAGGCGAATTCTGGTCTGGCTCGTCATCCTGACATTGCTGGCAGGCGGCATCCCGGTATCCGCCCAGCAACCGGGCGATCCGGCTGTCGCGATCCTTGCCCGCATGTCGCCCCTGGCGCGCGTCGGTCAACTCTTCATCGTCACCTTCCCGGGCACGGATACGGCGGAGACCTCTGCCATCTACGATTTGATTGTCAACAAGCGCATCGGTGGGGTGTTGCTCACCCCGGAGAACGGCAACATTCTAAACGAAGGGGACACGCCCACCCAGGTCGCCACGTTGACCAGCCAACTGCAGCAACTGGCCTGGAACGCGGCGCAGGCCTCCCCGTCCCCTGCGGAAGAGGCCGTGTCCAGTCCATACGTACCTCTCCTCATCGCCGTCCGACAGGGAGAGAGGAGCGGTGCGCCGACCATCCCCATCAGCGGCACGACCCCGCTCCCGTCGCCGATGGCTATCGGCGCAACCTGGGATCCGAACAACGCGGCGACGGTCGGGGAGATTGTCGGCGCCGAACTGCGGGCGCTGGGGATCAACATGCTGCTGGGCCCGCCGCTGGACGTCCTGGACACCCCACGGCCGGGGAGCGCCGCGGACCTGGGGGTCTACTCTTTCGGAGGGGACCCTTTCTGGGTCGGGCAGATGGGACGGGCCTACATCCGCGGGGTCCACACGGGCAGCGACGGTCGGGTGGCGGTGTTCCCGGTCCACTTCCCCGGTCTGGGCGCGGCCGACCGTCCCCTTTCCGAAGAGGTCTCCACCGTCCAGAAGTCCCTGGAACAACTCAAGCAGATTGAACTGGCCCCTTTCCTGGCTGTGACGGGCAGCGGTGAGGCGCTGGAGCGCCCAGACGGGCTTCTGGTCGCCCCCATCCGTTACCGCGGGTTCCTGGGCAACCTCTACGCCTCCACCAAGCCAGTCACCTTTGACCCCCAGGCATTGCAACCGCTGCTGTCCCTGCCGGAGATCGCGCCCTGGCGGGAGGCCGGTGGCCTCACCGTGGCCGATGAACTGGGCGTGCGCGCGATCCGTCGTTTCTACGATCCTTCCGAACAGAGGTTTAACCACCTGCGCGTTGCACTGGAAGCGTTCCTGGCTGGCAACGACCTTCTTATCCTCTCCCATTTCGCCTCCACCGACGATTGGGAGTCGCATATTGCGAACGTGCGCGCGACCCTGACTTTCTTCCGGGAAAAATACGAATCGGACCCCACTTTCCAGGCGCGGGTGGACGAAGCAGTCCTGCGCATCATCCGGCTGAAATTGCGCCTCTACGGTTCGTCGTTCACTCTCGCCGCCACCCAGCGAGATGCTGCGACGGTGACTCAGAAGATCGGTCGTTCGCGCGAACAGGTTGCAGCCATCGCCCGCGCGGCGGTCACCCTGCTCTTTCCCCCTTCCCCCGATCTGCTCCCAGACCCGCCGGGACCGGAGGAACGCATCGTTATCTTTACCGACGACCGGCAGATTGTGCCCTGTGCCGACTGCGCGCCGGTGACTGTCCTTTCCCCCACATTGCTGGCGGAGACAATGATTCGCCTCTACGGTCCCCAGGCCACAGGACAGATATTGCCCCAGCGGATGCAGAGTTTCACCTTCAGCGAATTGCTGGATGCCCTCAACACCCTTCCGGTCACCCCGGCGCCGGAGTCCACTCCCGTTCCTCCCCCGCCCGTCACCGCCGCGCTGGAGCGCGCCGACTGGGTGATCTTCGCTATGCTGGACGCCGGGGACCGGACATCCCCGTCCGGTGCCGTCCGGCGGTTCCTCTCCGAACGGGCCGACGCTCTGCGGGGCAAAAAAGTCGTGGTCTTTGCCTTCGGGGCACCCTATTATCTGGATACCACGGAGATTTCCAAACTCTCCGCGTACTTTGGCCTGTACAGTCCCGCAGCGCCCTTTGTAGAAGCGGCGGCGCGTGCCCTGTTTGCCGAATTCCCCTTCACCGGCGCCCCTCCGGTCAGTGTCTCCGGCATCGGGTACAACCTGCTCCTGCAGACTCAACCCGACCCCAACCAGGTCATTTCGGTCTCCATTGTCACCGAAGGGACTTCCGAAACTCCGGAACCCCTGACCATTTATCAGGGAGACACCCTCCACCTGCGGACCGGCGTCATCGTGGACCGGAATGGTCATCCCGTACCGGACGGCACCCTGGTGGAGTTTATCCTTACGTACCCGCAGGAGGGGCTGGAGCGGACGGTTCAGGCGACCACCCGCGGGGGTGTGGCGGAGGCGTCGGTGACGCTGGATCGGATCGGGCAACTGCAGATTTCCGTACGCGCCGAGCCGGTGCCGCGGGCCGTGCGGCTGGAGATGGACATCCGGCGGGGAGAGCCGGCGGTCATCATCGCCATCACTCCCACCCCCAGCCCGGAACCACCTCCCACGCCGACCGTTGCTCCTTCTCCCACTCCGGAAACGGTACCATCTCCCGAGGCCGTTGTTCCCCCTCCGCGCGCGGACCGGGTGCGGGAAACAGACCTGCTCCAGGCGTTGCTGTTCGCTCTGGCAGGCGCGACGATCGGTTACGTGAGCCTCTGGAAACGGGGGCAGAATCTCTCCCGCGCGCTGAGAGGGGGTCTCTGGGCGTTCATCGGCGGCCTGATAGGCTATCTGTTTTTCCTCGGCCTGATCGGCGTCGGAATTCCGGCCTCCGGCGGAATCGGAGCGGGTCTTCTCTCGGCATTGGGCGCGGCCATCCCTCTGGGCTTTCTGGTTTTCCGAAAATAGGGCCTTCTATAGGCCTGGCGGTCCCCCGACCTTTCGGGGAGGAGGGAACCCGATTCGCCGCATAGCCGTGAGGACGTCCCCCACGCGCAGGGGACGCGAGAGCCAGAGGGCGACGCGCTCCCGCAGAGAAGCAAGCGTTCGGGCATCGTAGACCCCGACAATCAGCACCAGCGGGACGTCCTCTTCCAGCAAGTTTACCAACTGGCCGATCCGGCGCGGGCTGGCGTCGGGGTCGCCCTGGGTATCCAGAATGACCAGCGCCGGGCTCAATCGTCCGCCTGCCAGCGCGGCCAGGGCGACCTCCAGAGAAGGCAACGCGACCACGTCGTACCCGGCCTCCTGGAGTTCGGCCAGCAGCAGGGTGCGGGAGCGCCAGTCCGCCGCCACCAGCAGAATTTCCGCTCGCCCTTCCCACTCCATTATGAATACCAGTTTCGCGCCGAAGGGATGAGTTGTCAACCCTGCATTTTCCAGGGGGCAGAGGAGGAGCGATGGGGAATGAGGACCGATTCGCCGACCGGATTATCCGCGCCAGCGAAGTCGGGCAATACACATTTTGCCCTCGCGCCTGGTGGTTGGGTACGATAGAAGGGCTCCCATCCGCCCACCGGGAAGAGATGGATGCCGGGGAGTTCGCCCACCGGCGCCACGGCCGACAAGTGCGCCTGAGTGTCGTCCTGGTGCGCCTGGCCTATGTACTGCTGGCGCTGGCGGTGGTGGCGGTCATCCTGGCCCTGATGAGGTAATCCGTTATCCTCCCGCCTGTCCTGCGCGGGGGCCGTTCGGAGTGCGCCGCGGAGTGGCGTCTTGCGCTACTCTGCTGCGCTCCATAGCGCACTACCGCTTGTAGTAAGCCACGAAGCGTCAGCGGAGTGGCGTCTTGCGCTACTCCGCTGCGCTCCGTAGCGCACTACCGCTTGTAGTAAGCCACGAAGCATCAGCGGAGTGGCGTCTTGCGCTACTCCGCTGCGCTCCGTAGCGCACTACCGTTTGTAGTAAGCCACGAAGCATCAGCGGAGTGGCGCCTTGCGCTACTCTGCTGCGCTCCATAGCGCACTACCGCTTGTAGTAAGCCACGAAGCGTCAGCAGAGTGGCGTCTTG
>CAKZOY010000391.1 GCA_937138275.1 uncultured Chloroflexota bacterium | reverse complement strand
CGCCTCGTCGGTGCGCCGTTGCGCCTCGGCCAGTTCCTTCAGCGCCTCGTCGGTGCGCCGTTGCGCCTCGGCCAGTTCTTTCAGCGCCTCGTCGGTGCGTCGCTGCGCCTCGGTCAGTTCCCGAATGGCGGTCTCCAGTGCGTCCACCCGCTCCCCCAACCGCTGGACGAGTTCCGGCAGGGCGAGCAGTTCTTCGGTGAGCACCAGGCGGCGCAGTTCCGCCCGCCATTCCGGGTGCTCCTCCAGGAGCAGAAACATCTCCATAAATTCCGGCGCCCGAATCATTTCGTCAACTCCAGAAAATACCGATGGAAACGCTCATCCCGCGTCAGTTCGGGATGGAAGGCGGTGGCGAGAAGATGGCCCTGTTGCACCGCCACCGCCGTCCCGTCCTCCAGAGAGGCCAGAATTTGTACCCCTGCTCCAACTCGTTCTATCACCGGAGCGCGGATGAAGACCGCGTGGAAAGGAATCTCCCCCAGCGCCGGAACCACCAGGTCGGCCTCAAAACTGTCTACCTGACGGCCGAAGGCATTGCGCCGGACGGCGATGTCCATCAGTTCCAGCGCCGGTTGTCCGGGCACGCCGTCCAGAATCTCCCGTGCCATCAGGATCATCCCGGCGCAGGTCCCCCAGAGGGGGCGACCGGAACCGACGAAATCCCGGATGGGTTGCAGCAGCCCCCGCTTCTGGGCCAGCAGGCCCATAGTGGTGGACTCTCCGCCGGGGATGATGAGCCCATTCAGTCCCTCCAGATGCTCCGGAAGGCGCACCTCCACCGGCTGGACGCCGAGACGGGCCAGCATCTGGACGTGTTCAATAAAAGCACCTTGGAGCGCCAGCACACCGACCCGCATTTTCTCTCCGCGCGCCATCGGAGTTACCACCCCCGCGTCGCCAGTCGTTCTTCTTCCGGAATCAGACTGATATTGATGCCAACCATCGGCTCGCCCAGGCCCCGGCTGATCTCGGCCAGAATCTTCGGGTCGTTGTAGTAGGTGACGGCCTGCACGATGGCCCGCGCCCGCTTGACCGGGTCGCCGCTCTTGAAAATGCCGCTACCCACAAAGACCCCGTCCATCCCCAGTTGCATCATCAGCGCGGCGTCGGCGGGCGTGGCGACCCCCCCAGCGGCGAAGTTGACCACCGGCAACCGCCCCAGGCGCGCCGTCTCCACCACCAGTTCGTAGGGGGCGCCGATTTCTTTGGCGTATGTCATCATCTCCTCGTCGGCCATCGTCGTCAGGCGGCGGATTTCGCCCAGGACGGCCCGGGCATGCCGCACGGCCTCCACCACGTTTCCGGTGCCTGCCTCGCCTTTGGTGCGGATCATCGCTGCACCCTCGCCGATGCGCCGCAACGCCTCCCCCAGGTTGCGCGCCCCGCAGACGAAGGGGACTTTGAACTTGCGCTTGTCAATGTGGTGCTCTTCGTCGGCCGGGGTCAGCACCTCGCTCTCGTCAATGAAATCCACCCCCAGGGCTTCCAGGATTTGCGCCTCCACAAAGTGGCCGATGCGGCACTTCGCCATCACCGGAATAGAGACGGCCTCCATAATCTCCAGGATTTTCTCCGGATCGGCCATTCGGGCCACGCCGCCCTGGGCGCGGATATCCGCCGGGACCCGCTCCAGAGCCATCACCGCGCACGCGCCGGCCTCCTCGGCGATGCGCGCCTGTTCGGCGTTGGTCACATCCATGATGACCCCGCCCTTCAGCATCTGCGCCAGACCACGCTTTACCGTTTCGGTACCAACTTCCCGCTCCATTTGTAACCTCCTCTGGATGACTCATACAGGTAAGTGCATTATCATTCTACCGCTACTTAAAGAAATCGTCAATCCCCAGGCATTGGGCTTGTGCAGCAAATCATTCTAAGGAGTGGCGCGCCTGTGAAAAAAGGAAGTGAGGATTTGTGGGGGCGGCTTCGCCGCCCCCCACAAACCCCACTTTTCCCTTTCACAGGTGCGTCGCTCCCCTGAAATGGCTTCTGTTGTAAATGGACAAATTATTCCAGCAATACCAGGAATCACCTGTTGGCGGATATGAGCGCCCCCTCATCCCCCCAACCCCCCGCCGCAGCGGGGGAGAAGGGGGAAAAGAGGGGTTTCGGGGCGGGCGGCCGAAGGCCGCCCGCCCCGAAACCCCCGTAAGGGCAAGGCTTGTCCTTGCCCTTTCCTCCCCGTGCGGCCGTAGAGGCGGACGATCCGTCCACCCTCAACGGGAAGGGGGCAGGAGAGGGGCACAAGTATAGCGCCGGGATCGTCAAATCAAGGGGAGACCGTATTGCCCGATTAATTTTTCAAGGTGCGAGAGAAGCCCGGATGAGAATATGTGCAAAAAAATGCTATTGTGGTATAATTGAAAGAGAGCAGAAAAATGGGCGCGATAGAGGGATTGCTGAATCTGGTTATCACCTCGCCAGGGAACCTCTATTATCACCTGGTGCTGCTGTTTACCCTCCAGATTTTTCTCGCCGTAGCATGGGGGCAATGGAGGAGGTCCGGGAGCGCCCGTGTGCTCGCGGCGGCGACCGGAATGTTGTTCACCCGCGTCGTTTTAATGGGGGCCAGCGCGCTGGCGGGCAGTGGTTTCTTCTCCCCTATATCGGTGCTCCCTCCCCTGGAGCGCTGGATGGACCTCATCCTGGTCGTTCTGGCCGCGTGGGCGTTTCTGCCCGTCCTTCGCCGCGTTCCGCTTCTCAGTCGGCTGGTACTGGCCACTTTCCTGGCGGGAAGCGCACTGGCCTACGTCTTCCTGGCCCTCTACTGGATACCGGCTGCATCGGTGGGCATCGTGTACAACGCCAGCCGCCATGCGATGGTATGGGAGGGGGGAAGTATCCTCACGGCCTTTCTGGCCCTCCTGGCGTTTCTGATCTGGCCCCAATCCGGAACCGGGCTGGTTGTCGCGGCGATGGTAGCGTGGACGGTCGGTCACACCGTTCAGTTAATGCTGCCTCCTTTTACGGACTACCTGGCTGGCGCGACCCGTCTGGCAAATCTGATCGCCCTTCCCCTGCTGACCGCGCAGGCGTTTCACGAAGCGCTGCAAGCGATTCCCGCCAGTTCTCGGATTACCGGGCTACCGCTCCCGATTATGGAACTGGCCCGGCAACTGGAACGAGCGCGGGATGTAGAAGCAGCCCTATCCTCGGTGTTGCCCGAGATCGTCCGACAGGTTGGAGTCAGTGCTGGTGCGGTGGGGGTACCTGCAGCGGGTACAACGCCTGGAGTGCGCATTGTGGCGACCCATCCGGCAGGCACTGCTCGTCTCCCCATTGTCCTTCCCCTGGACCGATACCCCGTGCTGGCAGACGGCATACGTACAGGGGACCCCCAACCGATCCCCGAGGAAGAAGCAACAGCCATCCTGCGTCGCATCGGCCTCCGGGACGCCCTTTCATTGCTGCTGGTGCCGCTAACGGATGAGGAGACAGCAGGCATCTTGCTGCTGGGACACCCCCCCGGCGCAGGGCCCTTCTCCAAAGAACAGGTCTCCCTCGCCCGCGCGGTGGGGATGGTCCTGGGACGCGCGCTGACTGCTACCACTCAACGGAAAAGCGCCGAACGCAAAGCAGAACAGTTAGCCGTGGCCTTGCGAGAGCAAGAGGCGGAGCGGGCAGAACGTACCACCGCGCTGCAGAAGGAACTGGAGCGGGCCCGCCAGGAAGCCCAGGAATTTGCCCGACGGGCCGGCGCACTGGAAGAAGAGGCCAACCGTCAGCGAAAACGGGCCGACGAACTGGCCGAGTTGCTTCGTCTTCGGGAAGAGCAGGCAAAGGAAGCCGGCACCCTCTCCGCTCAGGTCGCCCTCTACGTGGAAGAACTCCGCCAGGTAGCCGAGGAACGGGATGCTCTGAAAGCCGAGAGGGACCACCTGTCCAGGCGCCTGCAGGAACTGGAGACAGAGGTCGTCCGCTTTCAGGAGGAACTCCAGGCCGTTGCGGTGGGAGTAGAAGCGGAGCCTTCACCGCCGCCATCGGCAGCAGCCAGCGGGACTGTTGTTGCCGACGAACGGGGCAATGTAGTGCTGGCAGACCCGATCGCGCGGCAAATCCTGAGGAGGCAGCACAGGGACCTTTTGGGAGTGCCCCTGAACGCTCTCTTCCCGGACCCCCGATGGACCCAGGTGGTCAGCGAACTGATGACCAGCAGCACGACCGGTGAAACGAACTCCGCAATCACTGTCCAGCACGACGGACAGTTGATCCGGGCGGAACTGACCCGAATGAGCAGCGCAGCAGGATTTACCGGATATGTCGTACTCTTGTATCCAGAGACCACCCCGGACGAGGAACGACGGGAGATGCTGGCTGCCCTGGCGAACGAACTTCGTACTCCGATGACCTCTATTGTGGGATACACGGACCTTCTGCTGGGTGAGTCCGTGGGCATCCTGGGGGAGATGCAACGCAAATTCCTCCAACGGGTCAAGGCCAATATTGAGCGCCTGAGCAACCTGATCAATGACCTGATTGAGGTGACCACACTGGACACCGGCCGGATTGAACTGGTGCCGGAACCGGTGGACCTGATCAACGTGATTGAAGAAGCGATTATGGGGCTCTCCGCCCGCTTCCGGGAACGGGACCTGACGGTACGACTGGATATGGCGCTGGAATTGCCCACCATTCGGGCCGACCGCGACGCGCTTTATCAGATTATCCTGCATCTCCTCTCCAACGCCTGTGAGTGCTCCCAACCGAGCACGGAGATCGTGGTGATGGGTCATCTGGAGGAAGCAGATGGGGGATTGCCTCCGTACCTTCATGTATCCGTGAGAGACACCGGAGGGGGGATCGCCCCGGAAGACCGTCCGCGAGTTTTTCAACGGTTCTACCGCGCCGATAAACCCCTCATCCCCGGTCTGGGGGAGACCGGAGTGGGGATGGCGATTGCCAGGGCGCTGGTAGAGGCCCACGGCGGCCGTATTTGGGTGGAAAGTGAGATGGGGGTCGGTAGCACTTTCCATTTTATCCTCCCGGTTACCGGCCCGGAGCCTTCCAGATAAGATGAGCACCGTCTCTTCCCGCACATCGGGATGGCAGTTGTTTCTGTTGGGCGGTCTGCTGGCGCTGCTTGCCGGTGGACTGGTGTTGGGCGCTCTGGGGTTAACGGCGATGGATCGGGCGGCAGTACTTCCTCGCTCGCCCACTCCGACGGCCGAAATGGCCTGGCTGCCCACCCTCGTCATCCCGACCATCATCCTGGTGACGCCCACCTCCCCTCCACCGGAGGTTTCCCCTTCCGTTGTGCCTTCGCCTACCGGGGGACTCCCACCAACCCCGCCGTCGGTGCTCTATCCCACCTGCACGCCGCCGGCCGGCTGGCTCCCTTACACGGTCCGGGCAGGAGATACGCTCTACAGCCTGGCCTGGCGAGCGGGTACATCGCCCTTGCTGATCCAGCAGGCGAACTGTCTGGTGGGAGATGCCTTACCGGTAGGACGGACCCTGTATTTACCGCCGCAATTTTTCGCGACGCCGACCCGCGTCCCCTGCGGCCCGCCGCCGGGGTGGGTTCGCTACATCGTCCAGGTCGGGGATACGCTGTGGAATCTCTCCTTCCGCCTGGGGGTCTCCATAGAAGCCATTCGCCGGGCAAATTGTATGACCGACTACATCCTGCGGGTGGGGCAGCCCCTGTACCTGCCGGCCTATCCGCCGCCGCTCACCGCCACGCCGACGCGCACCCCCACCGCTACTCGGACACCGTCTCCTACCCCGACCGGCACCCTGACGCCGACGGCGACCGCCACCCCGACGCCCACCGGAAGTCCTACCCCGACACCTACCGAAAGCCCCACGCCGACGGAAACGCCCACGCCCACCCCCTCCGGAACGCCCACGCCCGAGGTGCCGACGGCGACACCCGAACCGCCTACAGCAACGCCCGCGGAAACGGTCGTACCGTCTCCGTCCCCATCTTCACCGTCTCCGTAAAAGGGGTGCTTCCTTTTTTGCCACATCCTCGTCAGTGGAGTATGATGATGAACCACAACGAAGGCACTTTTCAGGGATTCGGTGGTCTGCAACTCTATTATCAGCGCTGGCGACCCGATGGAGCGATCCGGGCCGTGCTGGCGATCGTCCACGGCTTCGGCGAACACAGCGGCCGGTACATGAACGTGGTCCATCACCTGGTGCCCAAAGGGTATGCCGTCTACGCTTTTGACCACCGCGGGCACGGGCGGTCGCCCGGGCCGCGAGGGCATATCAACTCCTGGGACGAGTTCCGCGAGGATGTGCGGGCTTTCCTGCAGATGGTTGCCGCTCAGGAACCCGGGCGTCCCCTCTTCCTGATGGGGCACAGCATGGGCGGCCTGATCGTTCTGGAGTACGCGCTGCACTATCCGGAAGGACTGAAGGGAGTGATCGCTTCGGGCCCCGTTTTGGCCCAGGTGGGCGTTTCGCCTGCCCTGATGCTGCTGGCGCGCCTCCTCTCCCGCGTCTGGCCCCGCTTTGCGACCAATACCGGCCTGGATGCAACGTCTATATCCCGTGATCCGGAGGTGGTGAAGGCCTATCAAACCGATCCCCTGGTCCACAGTACAGCCACTGCCCGGTTTGGGACGGAGATGACGAAGGCCACCCTCTGGACCCACGAGCATGCCCCTGAATGGCGGTTGCCGTTGCTGATTCTTCACGGGGGCGCCGACCGACTGGTCCCCCCGGGGGGAAGCCGCCGGTTCTTTGAGAATGTGCCCATTGCGGATAAAGAGCGCTACGAGTACGAAGGGGGATACCACGAACCCCACAATGACGTGAACCGCGACCAGGTCCTGACCGACCTGGAGCGATGGCTGGAACGGCATCTATAGACGCGGATGGCCCGAGAGCAGAGACCGCTTTCCCCTATTCCTGCTTTTGTCTGGGCGCTGGCGGTAGTGGTGCTGGCACTGGCAGCGATCGCCTGCGGGGTATCAGCCCTGTATCTCTGGCAACTTCGCACCTTCCCGGGCGGCGCCAGCCCCACACCCATCATCTGGACCGCTACGCCTGCGCCGACGCTGCCTCCTTCTCCCACACCCACCGAGACGCCGGTTCCCACCCCCACTGCATCGCCGGAGATCGCTATCGGCCGATACGTGCAGGTGAGTGGGACGGAGGGGGCAGGAGTGAGTCTGCGGCAGGAGCCGGACGTCAACAGCGCGCGGGTGGGGATCGGGTATGAAGGGGAGGTCTTCATCGTGATCAGCGGCCCCCGGAGTTTCGGCGGTTACACCTGGTGGCTGATTCGCGACCCCGCCGATGAAGCCCGCCAGGGATGGGCCGTCGCCAACTACCTGCAGCCGGTGGATTGGTAGATTGGTGCATTGAGGCATCGGTTCAGTTATGGTAACTGTATTGACAATGGCAAATTTTAAGTTATAAACAAAAATTAGCAGCTGCGCCCCTGGAAAAGGCCGCTGGAAGGGCAAAA
>CAKZOY010000390.1 GCA_937138275.1 uncultured Chloroflexota bacterium | reverse complement strand
GCGATACGCGATTAGCGATACGCGATTGGCGATACGCGATTAGCGATACGCGATTGGCGATACGCGATTAGCGATACGCGATTAGCGATACGCGATTAGCGATACGCGATTAGCGATACGCGCCCCCCGCCTTTCCCTCCACCCGCTCCATAAACCGGGCGACGTCCACCACCACCCGTTCGTGGGTGGCTTCCCCGATCTTCTCCGTCTCATCCCAGGCCTCTATCTGGAAGGTGAGGCGGCGGCCTTCGGCGGCGACCAGCGCCGCGCGGGCGCGCACCCGCATCCCCAGAGGGGTGGCAGCCAGGTGGCGGACATCTATGCGCACCCCCACGGAGGTCTGGCCGGGCGGGAGGCGGCCCTCCAGGGCGCGCACCGCCGCCTGCTCCATCAGCGCCACCAGTGCCGGAGTTGCCAGCACGGGCACCGTCCCGCTGCCCATCGCGGTAGCCGTCCATCCCTCGGTGACCACCGCCTCCGATTCACCGATGCAGTCCTGCAGAGAAATGTCGTTCATCGGTCGCTCCTGCGGGGACGTAAAACGTGAGGCATAACGGAATACGGAATACGCAACACACAACACGCAATACGCAACACGCCCCCCACCCCCTCAGCGCCCCCTTCTCCGCACCCTGCGCTGCGCAAACCGCACCATCATCTCCGCCTCTTCGTAGTGCTCTTCCAGCGGGTTGTTGTACCAGTCAAACGCCATCTCCAGCGGCGCGCGGTCCTCGCCCCGGCCGCGCACGCAGAGATAACGCCGGTGCTCCAGATACGGCCCGCCGCTCGTCACTCCCCCGCCCGGCTGCCCCCTTGCCTGCGTTTACTTTCCCTTAACCCCCCGTTTGCGCCGTTTTAACAGTGGAGCGATATAGTCACGAATAGAGGCCCGGCGCAGACGTATGTGGCTTTCCGGGCCGGTGACCGACTCACAGACGGGAGGTTATCCTGTGCGCATTGCGATATTCACCGAGACCTTTCTGCCCAAACTGGATGGTGTGGTCAATACCCTGTGCCAGTTGCTGGAACATCTGGCAATACGTGGGCATCAGAGTTTGATGTTTGCTCCGGAGGGCGCTCCCCCGCAGTATGCCAGCACTCCCATCATAACTCTGCCGGCCTTTCCCTTTCCCCTCTATCAGGAACTGCATATGGTCTGGCCCGTCGTCAGCGTGGAGTCCCAACTGGCAGCCTGGCGGCCGGACCTGGTCCACCTGGTCAACCCGGTGTCTCTGGGACTGGTGGGCCTGCGCGATGCTCGCGCGCTGGGCGTCCCCGTTGTCGCCTCCTACCACACCGATATCCCCGGGTACGCCGAACGGTACGGCCTGGGGCTGTTGCGCGAACCCCTCTGGACCTATTTTCGCTGGATCCACAACCAGGCCGACCTGAATCTCTGCCCCTCCCGCTTTACCTACAACGAACTGCGGGAACGGGGGTTTGAAAATCTCTCCATCTGGGGACGGGGCGTGGATACGGTGCGCTTTCATCCCCGTCACCGCAGGGAGGACTGGCGCCTGCGCCTCAGTGGAGGGCATCCCGAGGCCCCTTTGCTCCTGTACGTGGGACGGCTGGCCGCGGAAAAGCGCGTGGACTGGCTGCGCCCCCTACTGGATGTGCTCCCTGGAGTACGCCTGGCGATCGTCGGCGATGGCCCTCTCCGGCCTTATCTGGAGGAACGGTTCGCCGGAACCCCGACCGTCTTCACCGGATACCTGCGAGGAGAAGACCTGGCCCGCGCCTACGCCTCTGCCGACATCTTCGTCTTCCCCTCGGCGAACGAGACGTTCGGCAACGTTGTTCTGGAAGCGATGGCCTCCGGCCTGCCGGTGGTCGCACCCCGTTCCGGCGGGTTGCTGGATCACGTCACCGACGGCGAAAACGGGCTTCTCTTTGACAAAGAGGACATCTCGGCGATGATCGCCGCGGTCCGGACGCTGATCTCCAACCCCGTCCTGACCGCCCGGATAGCGGCCGCAGCCCGCCGCTATGCCGAGCACCAGCGCTGGGAAGTGGTGATGGACGTCCTGCTGGCCCACTACGAGGCGCTGATACAGAAGACCGGCACCCCCGCGCGCCCGCTTCCAGCCCTCAGGATTCCGAAAAGTGAAATCGCCACCTCCGGGGGAAACCCGAGGACGTTTTTCTGAGACTTCTCGCCACGGGGTGGCAAACCTTCAGACATCGGTTTTGAGCGTATTGGGGGCCCCGTTCCCCTCACCCCAGAGTGGGGACGATGGCCCAGAAGAGAGCGTAAAGGTTCAGGGCGATCATCCCTCCGATCCAGGCCGCCAGAATCAGAAGGCGGCGCGAGGGGGGGAGGACAAGGGACAGGAGCGACAACCCTCCCAGGAGCAGGGCCCCCGTCCCCCAGAGCATCAGCGCCTCCCGCCGCAGCGCCCAGGCCATCCCCGCCGGAATCCCCATCAGCCCCAGACCCACCACCAGCGCGCCGACCCGCCCCCGAAGCCACCCATCCAGCCCCAGCGCCCCCGCCAGCGCCATTGGCACCAGCGCCGGAAAGAGGTATCGCCCCTGATGCTGGACGAAGGTCGCGTTGTACCAGAGGTAGGAGAGGACGGTCAGCAGGGCAGAGAGCGCCAGGAGCGCCGCGCCCCGCCGCTGGAAAGGCGTCAGGGGAGGACGACGGCGGTCCAGCACCCAGACCAGAAATCCCGCCAGGAGCAGCCCGGAAAGCCCTGCCAGGGCCAGGTACACGGGCGGATGCAGCGGCACCGACATCCAGCCGAACTGTCCCCAGAAACTCTGGAAGGTGGTGCGGAAAAACTGCGCTGCCAGTCCGAGGGAGCCGTACTGCGCCAGCCACTCGGCGGTGCGGGGCTGCCCCACCACGACGGCGTTGTGGCGGGCCAGCCCCAGGGGGTCCGCCCAGCCGTAGAGGGAGATGTTGCGGATGAGCCAGGGCCCGGCCACAAACAATGCGGCCAGCAGCGCCCGTCCGGTCTGTGCCGCGGCATGGCGAGGGGGAAGGGATTTCCCGTCCTGCGGCCACCAGAGGGCCAGCAGCGCCACCGGAAGCGCCACATACGCCGTGGTCTTGGTCAGGACGGCAAGCCCCAGGACGGCCCCCAGGGTCCAGGGCCGGGGGGATAGGGCCAGCAGGAGCGCCGTCGCCAGGACCAGGTCCGCCAGCGCGTCATTGTTGACCGCGGCGGTCATAGCGATGTGCTGGGGGATGAGCGCGGCCAGCGCCGTTGCCGTCAGCGCGACGAAGGGGCGATCGGGGCAGAGCACCCGCGCCAAGCGATGGACGACCGTCAGCCAGAGCAATCCCAGCGCCACCGAGAGGAGCCGCAGAGGGATGAGGCGCCCGCCTCCCAGCAGGTAGACGGGCGTCGCCAGCAGATAGTAGAGGGGCGGTTGATGGTCCTCGTACGTCAGCGGGGCGATGGAGAGATCGGGCGGGAAGCGCTCCCGGACAATGCGCTCCAGGTACGCCTGGTCGTAGTCCCCCGTCCCGATAACCGGCAGCGCCCGATGCTCGGCCAGAAAGCGGATATAGTTGTAGTGGGCCGGTTCATCGGGAGCCTGCCAGGGCGGGGTGTAGACGGCGTAGAGTACGCCGAAGACGGCGTACAACCCCAGAATCAGCGCCAATGCCAGACGTCTCATCGGACACCTACCAGAACCACGAAGGAGACGAAGGACACAAAGAAAAATTTTTATTTTGCGCCCTTCGTGTTATCCTTTGTGCCTTTTGTGGTTTTTTACAACTCCAGCGAGCGGGCGAAACGTTCCCGGAAGGACGGATGGACGGTCAACTCTATGTAGCGGACGCGGCGGGCGATGCGGGCAGCCCGTTCCCGCTCGGCGCGGGAGAGGAGCGCCATCCGCGCCCCCGCTCCAGCCACGTTCCCCACCTGCTCAAATCGGTCCAGAGGCAAATCCGGCAGCAGGCCGACGGCGACAGCGTGCCCGATGTCTATGTACGTCCCGAACGCCCCCGCCACCAGCACCCGCGCCAGGTCGGACTGGCCGATTCCCCCCTCCTCCAGGAGCACCTGCCACCCGGCGGCGATGGCAGCCTTCGCCAGTTGAATCTCCCCAACGTCCTTGCGGCTGAGGGTAATCGCTTCTCCCAGACCGGACCGGTCGGCGGGGATGAGGACGAAGTCCGAACCGGCGTTCTCCGTCCAGCCGCCCCGTCCGTTCAGGAGGCCGGCCCTTCGCAACTCGGCGACCGCGTCCAGAATCCCGGAGCCACAGATGCCGACGGGGGGCCGTCCCTCCACCGTCTCCCAGTACACCTGTCCCTCAATAATGCGCACCCTCTCCACCGCGCCGGGTGCGGCGCGCATCCCGTAGCGGATATGGGCACCCTCAAAGGCAGGGCCGGATGCGGCGGAGCAGGAAAAAAGTTCCCCCCCGACGGCCAGGCAGATTTCCGTGTTGGTGCCGATGTCCAGCAGGAGGGTGGGACGGTCCGCCTCGTCCATCCGGGTCGCCAGCAGCGCGGCGACATGGTCGGCGCCCACAAATCCGGCAACGTTGGGCAGCAGGTGGACGGTCGCTCCAGGGGCCAGGGGAAGCCCCACATCCCGCGCCCGCACGTCCAGGGGCGCGCTCTCCACGGGGACGTAGGGAGCCAGGCCCAAGGGACGGGTGGGGAGCCCCAGGAACAGGTGGTGCATGGCGGTGTTCCCCACCACCACCGCTTCGGCGACATATTCCGGCCGCGCCTTGGCCTGCGCGCAGAGGTCGCCGACGAGGGCCGAAAGCCCTTCGGCGATGGCCTGCCGAAGACGCTCGGCCCCCTCGGGCTCCTGCAGGGCATACGTGATGCGGGCCATCACGTCCTCCCCGTAGGCGATCTGGGGGTTCATCGCCCCGGCGCTTGCCAGCGTCTCGCCCGTCTCCAGATTCAGCAGATACCCGGCCAGTTTGGTCGTTCCCAGGTCTATCGCCACGCCCAGGAGCGGGGCGCCGGGGGACAGGAGCGCCACCACCTCGTCGTCCCGCAGGACGGCGCGGGCGCTCCAGTTCCAGTCCCGCAGCAGGAGAGGAGACCGGCGGAGGACCTCCAGGTCTATGCGGACGGGGCGCCCCAGGCCATCGCGGATTCGGTCCGCATCGCTGCGCAGGTCGGAGAGGGTGGCTGGCTCCAGACAGAGATCGCAGACGGAGAGGGCGGGGTCCAGTTGCACAGGCGTCTGGCGGCCCTCCACCTGGGTGCGCTGGCTGGCAGTGAGGGATTCGGGGGGCACGAAGACCTGCAGGGAGCGCCGGATGAGGGCCCGGCAGGCCAGCCGGACGCCGCGGGCAAGGGCCTCTTCGCCCAGCCGTTCCCGCTCACGGTCGGAGGGCGGGGAGAGCCCGTCCTGATACTCTCCCGGAATGATTACCCGGCAGGTCGCGCAGACACCGATGCCGCCGCAGACGCCGCTCAGGCCCACGCCCAGTCGTCGGGCAGCCTCCAGTACAGAAATACCGGCGGGCACTTTCCCCCGCCGGCCCAGGGGCTGGAAGATGACGGTGACGGTTTTCGGGTCAGAGGTCATAGGCTGTAGTAAAAAAATAATATTTTTCATTACGGCGGCTTCGCCGCCGTAATGAAAAATGTTTTCTTCGGGTTTTTCGCGGCCCGGTAAGTGTTTCCTTCCCCCCTTTCGGGTAGTTTGGGCCCAAAAGGCCAAAGTTCACGGGTGTCGCTGAAGGCGACGGGGTGAGGGTGAGGTCCCTCCCGCAGCACAGGAGAGGTACTGGGGGGGCTTCCCCATATACGTCAACTTACGGCGAGGAAGCGGATGTGGCAACCCTTTCCGCGACTTTGAAAGTCGCCCCTACATAACCCTGCTACGCAGGCTGAAGGTAGGGGCGACTTTCAAAGTCGCCCCTACTCCGCTACGCTCCGTGGCGCACTACAAACAGCCCCCGATGTAGGGGTGGGTTTCAAACCCTCCCGTATGGGTGGGTTTCTCCCTGGCTGAATAGATTGACAATGGCAGATTCTAAATTATAATGACAAACTATGCGTTAAAAGTATAAATGGTATTATCCAATTCGGCTT
>CAKZOY010000389.1 GCA_937138275.1 uncultured Chloroflexota bacterium | reverse complement strand
TCCGAACCCCGAACCCCGAACCCCGAACTCCGAACCCCGAACTCCGTGTTCCGTTATCGGGTTGCCCGGAAGTGGACCGCCGCCTGGGGGCATTCCGCGGTCAGCGGGACGGGGATGGCGGCCGAAAGGGGCGGGTAGGCCGTCTCCGGGTCGGGGGCGTGGAGCTGGACGTACCAGTCTCCCGCCGCGCCTGCGGGGAGTTCGGCCTGCCAGCGGCCTCGGGCATCGGTGCGGAGCACCGTATCCAGCCCCGGCCCCCAGAGATGGAGCGGGTAGTTTTCCAGCCCTTTCCCGTCCCCGTCGGCGACCGTCCCGGCGATGAGGGCCCGGCGGCAGTCCGACCCGATATCTCCCGGTTTCACCGTCGCGGTGAAGGGGAACGCGGCCTCCGGCGTTGGCGTGAGCGTCGCCGGACGGATGGGCGTCGGCGAGGGGAGGGCGCGCGGGGTGGGGGAGGCCGTCGGCATGAGCGATTCGGTCGGGGTGGGAACGGGCGTCGGCGACGGGGTGGGCGGTGGGAACGGGTTGAGGGGCGCCGTCGGCCATATCGCCAGGAGCAGGTAGGCCGCAACAAGGCCAATTGTAGCGACGACCAGCAGGAAGGCCAGCCCGTCCATCACCCGATCCCGAAGCGTCCTCCACATCGTAGAACCCGCTACCGGTTCCGCCACTCGTCCCAGTTCAGCGTGCAGGTGATGTATCCCAGAGAGCGGGTGGCCCAGTCGCCCAACTGGACGGTGATCCAGTCGGAGACGGCGCGGTAGGTGCCATCGGGGTTGGGGTATTTATCGTACACCCGCACGCGGATGTCCAGCGCCCGATATGCCGAGGGGTCACAGGAGCGTTCCCAGGCGGCATTGTGGTCGTAGATGAGGTTGATCCGGGCGTCCGCTCCCGCCACGGAGTTCAGCGTTTCGGGAACCCCCGGACAGTTCACGGCCACGTTGTACCCGGGCAACGGGTTCCCGTCTATGTCCTGCAGGTGCCCGGCGACTCCCGACCAGGGGATGCCGTACCGGTTGGTCTGGTACTCCACTTCGCAGGTGAAGGGATACGGTGCCCGGGTGACGCGCGGGGTCGGTGTTGCCGTCGGCGGCCAGGTGGGGGTGGGGGACGGGGTGAGGGTGGGCGTGCGCGTCGGCGTGGGCGACGGGATGGGCGTCGCCGTGCCGGTGGGGGTGGGGGTCCAGGTCGGCGGGAGCGCCGGGGTGAAGGTGGCGGTAGGGGTGGGGGACGGGTTCGCCAGTGCCCGATCCCGCGGCGGATACGGGTTGTAGGGAACGTACGGGTTGACCAGGATGACGACGTACGCCAGTGTCAGCAACCCCGTCAGTCCCAGAAAGAGTACGGCGAGCAGGTTGAAGAAATTCCCCTTCCGCATTTCACTGCTTCCCCTTGCGTTTACTGGACCAGTCGCTCAATCGTGGCCTGGGACCAGAGGCTCTCCATCCAGCGTTGCACGATCTGGTCCTGCAGGAGTTGGCGGTGCTCCGGGCGGATCGGTTCGTCCTGTTTGCGCTCCAGAGTCTGGACAATGTGGTATCCAAAGGCACTCTGCACCACCGGGCTGATCTGTCCGGCCTGGAGGTTGAAGGCGGCCTCTTCCACCTCTGGGGCCAGCAGGACGCCGCGGGGAAACCAGCCCAGGTCGCCGCCGGTGTCCCGGGTGCTCTCGTCCTGGGAGAACTGCCGGGCCAGTTGGGCGAAGTCTGCCCCGGCCTGAATTTGCCCCAGCAGATATTCCGCCCGCTCCCGGGTATCCACCAGAATGTGGCGGGCATGTACCTGCTCGGCCCGTTCGGGGACCGTCTTCTGAACCTGTTCCAGCACCCGGGTGCGCAGGAGTTCCGCCCGCAGTTGCGTCCGCAGGTCCTGGAGCGTCATCCCGCTGCGCTCCAGCCGTTCCCGAAACGCTTCCTCGCTTCCGGCGTCCTGGACGATCTGGGCGATCGCCGCGTTGACCTCCTCTTCGCTCACGGTGATGCCCATCCCGGCGGCGGCCTGTTCTATCAGCACCTGCTCTATCATCCAGTCCAGGATTTGGCGGCGCATCTGGAGCAGTTTCTGCTGTCCCTCCGGCGTGCTCAGGTCCTCCCCCGCGGCGAGCAGCGCGTCCTGGTACTGGGCCACCTGGCGTTCGTAGTCTACCAGATAGATGGGCTGCCCGTTGACGCGCGCGGCCAGGGGGCGATCGGGCGTGGGGCTGGGCGGGACGGTGGGCGGGGTGCTCTGCGAGGCGGGGGGCGGGGCCGATTGCCCTGCGGGCGCCGGGATGCAGGCCGAAACCCCGACCATCAGGATCAGCAGCGCAACGGCGATCCGGTAGATCCTTTTCATCTCCCCTCCGGCGTGTGAAGCGGTAGACGACTATGGATTATACCTGAAATTGGGGAATTGGGAAGTTGGGGATTGGGTATTGGGGTTGTGCAGCAAATCGTTTTGAGGGAGTGACGCGCCCGTGAATAAGGGGGAAAGTAGGGTTTGTGGGGGCGGCGAAGCCGCCCCCACAAACCCTACACCCCACCCTTCCTATGCGGGGTGAATTGCTGTGCAAGCCCAATGGTACCGAAGTACTGTTGTCAAACGCAAATAATCATGTTATAATGTTTTTGCAACCTTCAAGCGTTGAAGGTAAGGGAAAATGTTCTGGGCAGCCCCCGTATGCCCAATACAGCACTCAAGGCCGGGCTGGAACTGTGGTCATCAAGGAAGTCCTCCCAGATTCCAGGCCGGCGATTTGTATTGGCCTTTTTTCTGCGCAGGAGGGGACGATGGACCAGGATAGAGAGGTTCTTTCGCAAAAAAGGCGCCGGCGTCGCCTGGAGTGGGGCCAGGGAATAGTGGAGTTTGCCCTGATTCTGCCGGTCCTTCTGCTGGTGATTTTCCTGCTCATTGAGGGGGCTCTGCTCCTTCAGGCCTACCTGGCGGTTCAGCATGCTGCGCGCGAAGCGGCCCGCTGGGCCATCACCTACCAGCCGAACCAGGGCGAGAGGTTAGATGGCACTGCCTGTACAAACCTGGCCTACAATCCGCCCGTGAACTATCCTCCTCCGAACGATTACCGGGTGCCGGGGAATGACTGCGACCCCACCGAAAATGTGGATGAATACAATAGACGCCGGGTGATGATGATCAAACTGGTGGCCCTGGAACGCGCCGTCGGGTTGCGCATCAACAGATCCGCTCTGGGTTTGACCGCGGCGAATTTCCAGGCCTACTCCTCTACCCCCGGCTTTTTCGGCGTACGGGTGTGGGGGTTTCCCTCTTTTGAGGGAGCGCAGCAACTGGATCACGCCAGCCTCCCCGGCCTCCCCGTTCGCTTGCAGGTCGTACACAATGTGGAAATTATAGACCCTCTGTTTCGGGCAATTATCGCTTATGTGCCGGTGGAGTCCCATGTGGAGATGATTAACGAAGGGGTGCAGGTTGGCTACGGCGACCTGCCCCCGCCCACGTTCCAGCCACCACCCACAATTATCGCTCCAACATTTGAACCTCCGCCGACAGAAAAACCGGGCACTCCCACGCCGACCCCCCGGCCTATCCGCTATAGTGTGGACATCCTGTTTGACGCAGCAACCAACCGATTACCCGATGAGCGAGGTCATTCGGTCCCGGTTCGGATCACCGACGCGGACACAGGAGAGATCCTTTCCGACGTACGGGTTAGTTTCTCCACTACTCAGGGCTCTTTTGACTTTTCCGGTACCGGTCCCGGATACGGCGAGGCCCGGACCGATTCCACGGGCACCGCTGTCCTGACCGTCTACGCCAACCGGCCCGTCACAGCCACCCTGAGGGCGTGGATAGACTTGAACGGCAATCAGCAGTGGGATGCCACCGAACCCACTGATACGGCGATCAAGGGCTGGATTGCCACCGGACCGTATATTGTCGCTTCCACGCACTCGGTATTGCCGCTGGACTGGATCGGCGTCGGTCTATATGACCATCCCCCGTCCGGGAACCCGCACCGGTTGCTCTGGTGTCGCACCTCTATCACCGGCGGTATTCCTTCTGCCGTGCTGATGGAGAACATCCACGTGGACTCCGGTACGTGGGACGCGCTGGACCTCCCGATAAAGATCCCCCTGGGCAGCGCAGGATACTATCGGCTGGAGAGCCACACGGGGGCCGGTACTTGCGGCAACGCAGCGACCCGGGTAGCCTACTCTGCCGACATCTATGCCCGTCCCACTCGCCCTGACCTGGCGGTTTCCGCCATCAACCTGCCGGCCTATGTCCCGGTGCAGAATCTCTTTACCGTCACCGCGGTGATCACCAACCTGACCCCGGGAATCGCAGAAGAATTTTTTGATGTGGATTTCTACATCACCACCCTGAGCCAGGCGCCGCCAGCGCCGGGGCAGATGGGAGTGGTCAAGCAGTGGATTTCGGATATGGGCCCGTACGGCTCCACGGTGGTGACGACCGTACTCTGGCTACCCTCTTCCGGCTCTTACCGTATCTCGGCGCGGGTGGACACGACCAACTATGTAGAAGAGGAGAAGGAGGATAACAACCTGACCTCTGTTGTCGTCAATGCCCAGTGCATCTATTCCACCGGCTGGCGCAGCCCTACGGCCGACCAGGCGGAGGGCACGGGCTTTTCCAATCCCACCAACGCCTACGCGGACGAGGGGGGGGTCGCGTCCAGCACCCATACTGGTACCCGGCGTCATCGGTTCTACAACTACAGTATCTCTGTGCCCACCGAGGCCGTGACGGTTGGTATTGAAGTGCGGCTGGATTGGTGGCTGGACAGCAGCAGCGGTACAAATCGCATGGAAGTAGACCTCTCGTGGAACGGAGGGAGTTCCTGGACTTCGGTGAAACAGACCACTTCCGCGCCAACCTCTCAGCAGACCGTTATTCTGGGAGGGGCAGCGGACAACTGGGGCCGGAACTGGTCTGCGGATAATCTCTCCAACAACAATTTTCGGGTGCGGGTAGGTGCTTATACCTCTGCCAGTAGCCGAACCTTCAGGCTGGACTGGATTCCGGTGCGGGTGACGTACAGCGTCTGCCGGGCTCCCGAAAACCCGCCCTGGCCGGACGACGACATCAAGCCGCCGGGGCTGATAGAGTGTACCGAACTCCTGCGGGCCGGTGGGTTTGAGGGCAACCCCCAGACGGTCTTCCAGTACTGGACTGCGGGGGGGGTTGGCGCATATCAGCACACCGGCTATCTCCAGCAAGAGGGTGCCTTCTCTATGCGTCTCCATGCCTCCCTGGGCACTTATCCGACCTGCGCGCCGCTCTCTCCCCTTCTCTATCAGACCGTCCAGATTCCCACCGACGTCTATACCCTTACCCGTCTGGTGTTGACGGGGTGGCAGGCGGTCGGCGGAAGCCTTATGGAGTGCAGCTACCCGAACCGCCCGGATGCGGACGATGTCCTCTACGCGCAACTCCGGGATGCTTCCGGCACCCCCATCTCCAGCGGTGTCAAACTGGTGGACGGCGGAGTGGTCACCGAAACGTGGCAGCCTTTCACCGTGGACTTCACCAAGGATATTGACCTGGTCTCCTATGCCGGCCAAAACATTCGGGTTTATTTCTACGCCACCCACGATAATGACGTGGACGGTACTTTCTTCTACCTGGATAACCTGCGTTGTGGGGTCTGCACCTACTGGCCGATTCCGGAGGACGAACCCGGCACTTCCTCCATTGGTGGACTGGTGCGCGCGCTCTTCGGGGGTGTGCCGCGACCTATGATCGGCGTGGATGTCTGGGCATACAGTCAGGGTGGGGAAATCTATCGCACCCGCACCATTCACGACGGGACGTATCACTTTTACAATATTCCGCCGGGCACCTATACCATCTACTCCCAGGCCTGGGTGAGCGGACAACTCCGCTGGGATGTGACGTCGGTAACGGTGGTGCCCGACGAGCGGAATTACGGCGTGGCCCTGTTGCTGAAATAGGAGAGTCTGGACGAGGTGGCTTGCCGCCTCGTCCAGACCCCCGCAGTTTAACATGCCCCCAAGGGCACCATAAAGAAAATAGCGTCCTGGATACCACGAGCCGGCAGTCACTCCGGTGAGTAGTGATTTTGGGCAAATGCCCCCTCACCCCCCTTGGTCCCCCCTCTCCCCCTGCCCTGCGGGCGGGGGAGAGGGGGGATAGAGAGGGGTTTTGCGGGGCGGCGAAGCCGCCGCCCCGCAAAACCCCGTTTTTCTCCCCTCTCCCCGTGGGGTTGTAGGGGCGGACGATCCGTCCGCCCTCAACGGGGAGGGGCAAATGAAACCGGCATAGAACTGGACGATCAGGTTTATCACTCCTATCGGAGTGACCACCCACGAGCCGAACCGCAGTTTATTTTTCAGACCAGATGAGAGAACGACGATGCGCGGACTGTACCGAAGACAACTGTGGATGGCAGCGATTCTAGCGGGCGGGCTGAGCGCACTGGCGCTTTCCTGGGCCCTGGCCGCGCCGAAGGCAGGGTTCTTGCACCTGGCCACAAATCTATCCCAGAATCCTGATCGCCCTTCCTATTACGCCGATATTGCCGTCAGTCCTGACGGCGATCGCGTGGCTGTAGTCTGGACGGAGATGCAGAGCGGATTGCGGGAAGGCAGCGTGTTGCTCCGCTGGGCATCGGAGAGCACCGGTAGCGGCTGGAGCGCGCCGATCACCGTTTTTAGCGGAGGCAGTGGTGCTGGTGCGGTTTGGGCGGCTGTAGCGGTTACCGGCACCAATCCATATACAGCGTATGTGGCCTATGTGGTCCAGAATGACAACACCAATACTCACTACATTTACTATCGTGCCTGTTCCTTGAGTGGGGGAGGTTGTGGCGAGGCGACGGTGATCACTTCCCGAAACCCTGCTCGGGATGATCCCGGTTTTGGTATGGTGGACATCGCCCTGGGCGGAGGGAGCAACCCGCATTTTGCGTATGTGTATTATCGGCGGGCCAGTGACTTGGGGAGAGATGTTGGGACCGTTTATTACAAAGGGCCCCTTTCCTCCAATGAGGAAGAAGTTTCCGACGGCTACGATGCCCGAAACCCGGCCATTGCCTGGAACAATGGCGCAGTTCACATTGTTTGGGAGACCGTTCCCAAAACGGGCGCTGATTATTATATATTCCATCGCCGTCGGATCGGGACAGGTTGGAGTTCTCTCAATTCCCTGATCAGGCAGGGAATGTCCTATGCTCCGCACAACCCGGCCGTTGCCGTATTCAGCAGTACGGTGATGGTTGTGTGGGATATGAACCGTGAATGCTCTCAGGATCAGGAGTGCTACAAGTTCACCCTGGCCTATATCCGTTCTACAAATAATGGCCAGGGTTGGCCTGTGCATAGCGGGATGCCTGCATGGTTTGAGGTGAACGGTGATATTTGGGGAACAGATCATCTGTACACATCCACCAGCGGGCAGGAAGAATATATAACGTACCTTCGCCCTTCGGTGGGGTTTATGGGGGATGGGAAGCCGGTCATTGTGTGGCACGTCAACGATGGGACGAAGCAGGGTCGCGATTACAATCTCTACCACACCCGGGCGCTGACGGTTCCGGCAGATGCCGGGTCGGCAATTGGGTGGGCGGCAATTGAGCGGTTCGGGCAGAATATCGTCGGGCGGCAGGCTGCTCCGGTCATTGCGCCATACCTGCCCCTATCCGTTCCGCATGTGGTATACATGGCAAGCATCCAGAGCAACAACGACTGGGAGACGTACTACGACGGCAACGAGTATGACCGGTACTCCCGTGTATTTCTTCCCATCATCATGCGCAACTTTTCCGGTGGAGAGTAGAGATTGAGGGGGAGCGGGGGCCGCTGGGCGGCGCTTCTGGGGCTGGCGTTCATCGTTGCCCTGGGGATCGCCATTTTGGCCATCGCGCCGGGGATGAGGCAGGCCGGGGTAGAGTATACGGGTGCTTCTTCCATCCCGTTGCCGTCCGAGCCAACGGCTCGGCGAGCCTATGCGCTGGCCCAGAAAGAGGCCCATTCCTGGCAGCCGGATATCCATCTGGTGGGCCTTTCGGCCCATTGGCGCCCGGTTCGCGGGCGCTGGCCCACCCAGACCGTCTGGACGGCCCAGTTCTATTCTCCGGCGGCCGGGCAGATCGCCCTGATTGTGGTGGAGGGCGGGCAAGCCCGGCGGATTCAGGAGATGCTGGCCCTCTACACTCCGGCGACGCTGGCCGAAGAGCAGTGGCAGGTAGATAGCCCGAAGGCCCTGGAAATCTGGTGGAAGCACGGCGGGGAGCGTTTTCTCGCCGGGCGCGCGGGGGTGGAGGTCGCGGCCCGTCTGCAACCGGCGGGGCCGCAGGACCCCTCTCCGGTCTGGAGTATCACGGCGGTCGTCGGCGAGCAGGCGTATGTCGTTACGATCCGTGCCACCGACGGGGCCGTGATCCCGTAAGTGTTCGCCATTGTGATGTAAGGAGGTCCGTATGGTTCGCAAAGAGCGGGGACAGAGCGTTGTGGAGTTTGCGATTATATTGCCGTTTCTGGTGATGCTGATCGTCCTGATGATAGAAACGGGCTTCGCATTGCGCAGTTACCTGGTAATCACCTCGGCGAACCGCGAGGGGATTCGCTTCGCTGCTCGCGGCAGATATTCCGATGAGTTGGCAGCGGCGCGGATCGTCCAGAGCGCAGGCATGGTGAGGGGAGAGAGTGGGCCGGTTCCCTTCCTTCAAGCTACGGGTGAGGATTCCAATGCGGGGATCATCATCCGGCGCATCCCCATCCGGGCCGATGGCACCCTGGGAGAGGGGCGGATCTATTGCACCGGTACGATAACCATTGATGATAGCAAGGTCCCGATTAGCGAGGATCATAGCCGGGTTGATCCGGTGACCATAGCGGATGAGCACGCGGATATCACCGTTCAGGTGAATAATATGCGTCGAGATGCGGGGTATGATGTGCTGGATAACGAATTGGTGGTCGTGGAGGTGTTCTACGTACACCGGACTTTGTGGGTTTCTACTTTTCTGCCCCGTCCTTTTGGGGCCACGATCCCGTTGTACAGCCGGTCTATTATGCGCATTGTCTCGGATTCACGTCAGGCTCAGTAACAGTTTCAGTTCATACATAAGTAATTTTCATAATCAGGCCTCTTGCGGCGGTGGTGGACCCACTGCGGTGTGAGGGGGCATCGCAAGGAGGTGCGCGATGAAATTGGGGCATATTTTCCACAGCCGGTTGGTCCGTCGGCGGAGTTCATCCCAGGAGGGGCAGACTCTGGTTCTGGTGGCCCTGGGCATCTTTTCCTTCCTCGCAGTGGTGGGGCTGGCGGTGGACCTGGGGCTCTACTACACGGAGCGGGTGAAGATCGTGCGGGCGGTGGATGCTGCAGCCCTGGCAGCCGCGCCTGAACTCCCCCTGGAAAGGGCCTCTCATATTCGCGCCCTGGAATTCCTGGCGGGGAACGGATATGATTCTACCAATGTCGCTCGGACCCGGCTTGTTATCAATGGGACCTATATTTCCGGTCCAGATGAGGCAAGCGCTGACACCGTGATTACCCTGGATACCGCCAGTTTCCGGGATATGAACCTGCCACCCGCTCAACAGATCAACTCCGCCAACCGTATTCGGGTAACGGTGCACCAGAAGGTACCTATCATTTTCTTGCGATTTATGGGCTTTACCACTGTTTCTGTTCGGGCCAGTGCCGTGGCCGAGAATATTAACCATCTGGATGTGGTTCTCGTGTTTGACCGGTCCGGCTCTATGGAGTTTGATACTCTCTGCTACGGTTGCTGGCAAAAACAAAGCGGCATCCCCTATCCGGGCGGCCAAATTTTCCCCTTGCCCTGGAACGGCCCGGCGAACGGTTCCCCGGCCCATTGCGGTTCAACTCAGGAGTTTACATATAGCGGATATAGATACTACTATATTGAGGCCGAAGAGTACTCCCGCGCCAGCAATCCCTATCAGCGCACTCTGGCGGTTCCCTTCTACACCTTCTGGGTGATGCAGCGGGAGAATGGTGACGGGGCCATAGGGCGGGATAGCCGCGGGGCCTATATTATGCATATGCCCTTTTCGGATCACGAGACCACCGCGGCCGCGTCTCCCGGATATGGGGTGACCTGCCGACACGGGGATGTGAACAACAATGGGCGGTGCCTGGCATCGGGGTTCACCGAGTGTTACTGCTATCGGAACGTCCCGGGTGGCCCCTTCCCGGCTCCGCGGGTGGACTACGATTTCACTGTTCTGAGCAGTGGGAACTACTATATCTGGGTGCGCGGTCAGGCTCAGGGGAATGCCTGGCCGCATCCTCAGAATATAGACCGGCGGATTTTCTGGAATGTGGACAACGGTTCTATTGGGACAGAGGACGGGTTCCCGCGGGGCACAGGATATAACGGGGCCAGTTCGGGCTCCTGGCAGTGGCGGCGGTTGAACGACACGGCCTTCAACTGGACAGCGGGCAGTCAGCACACTCTGCGCATCTGGGCTGGCGGCGCGGGTTTTGCGCTGGACCGCATTGTCATCACCACCGATCCCAACGGGAGCGACGGCTCTCCGCCTTCCAATGTTAGCAGGACCGGCGTCTGGTCCAACGGCCGCACCGACTGGGCCTGCAGCCCGTGCGATGCCCGTTTTGCCGGAAGCCCGGTGGGATGTTTGCAGGGCACAATGACGAGTTGCCAGTACGGTCCGATCTGCAACGTCGGCCCGAACCCCGACCGCCGCAAGGACGACATCTACGACGACGAGCAGCCCATCCGCGCCGCGATTGAGGCGGCGAAGCGGTTCGTAGGTATGCTGGATTACCGCTATGACCAGATCGGCTATGTCTCCTACAGCAGCGATGTGCGGACAGATTCCGAACTCCAGTGTCTGAAGCGGCTGGGGAGAAATAGCTGTACTCCGCAGGTGATTACCAATACGGTGATCGCTGCACTGGATAATACGACGGCTTCTGGAGGTACGAACATCCCTGGGGGTATCAAGCAGGGGATTATGGTGCTGAGTACGCAAAGTGGACATTACGGTAGGCCGGGAGCGGCTCACATCATGATTCTGATGACCGACGGTCGGCCCAATGCTGTTCCCGATGATACGTGCTGGGCGGATACCAGCCTCTGGCCGGATATTCCTGGCGAGAATATCAACGAGCGGAGAGCGAAAGATTGCACGATCTATTATGCCAGGGAGGCACGCAATAACAGCATTGTCATCTACTCGATCACCCTGGGCGACTCGGCCGACTTTGAATTGATGGAGGCGGTGGCGAATATGACCGGCGGGGTGCACCGGAACGCCGACCGGCCGGAGAAACTGAACCAGATTTTTGATGAACTGTACGAACGCATCTTCCTGCGTCTGGTGGAGTAGGGTCCTGGGTGGGGTCCTGTCAAATCCGCAGAGGGGTTTGTGCAATGGCGCTGCTGTTGCACAAACCCTTCTTTAATGTCCGATTCCCGATTGCGCAGGGCCGGGGAGTTCAACTGCCGCCTGGCGGTATCCTGGCCGGAGTAGGGGAGGTTCCCCTTTGAGAGTGGCGCGCCCGTGAAAGGGAATACGGGGTTTTGGGGGCGGCGAAGCCGCCCCCAAAACCCCCACACCCCTCCCTTTCCTGTGCCCGGCGAATGCTGCACCAGCCCGCAGATCGCCCGTTTGACATTTACGGAAAAACGGATATCATACAAAGTGAAGCCCTTCTTCCCGATACTTCGCTCAGGAGGCCATTATGGGTAGTCGGCGAAATCTCTTTCTGGTGGTATTGATCATCGTGGGTATCGCGCTGATCGCGGGGGTTCTCTTGTTGCGCGGCCGCCAGAGAGGCCCCCAGCCCGAAGAGACGCCGGTGGTGGAAGTGCAAACAGTAAAAGTCCTGGTCGCGGCGAACAATCTCCCCCGGGGGCTGACCCTTGCGCCCGAGCATGTGATGCTTCTGGACTGGCCGATTGCCGCTGTTCCTCCCAATTACTATACCGACCCGACCCAGGTGATCGGCTATTTTGTGCGGGCGGATATTCCCCAGGGGACGCCCCTGACCCCGAGTATGCTGGCGCCGAGCGCGGAAGCACTGGGAGCGGTGGGTTCCTCAATTGCATTGCAGGTTCCCGCAGGGATGCGCGCGGTGGCGATTCCGGTGGACCTGTTGGGGGCGGTAGCGTGGAGCATCAAACCCGGCGACCATGTGGACATCATGGCCTCCTGGACCTTGCAGGAACTGGACGAAAAATTCTTGAGCGCATTGCCCAACGAGTGGGCTGCGCTGCAGTGTGGCGAGGGCCAACTTTGCCAGGGAACCTATGGTCGGATAGAACTGCTCCCCACTGGCCAGGCCATTATGGTCTATCCCCAAAAAGAGAGTATGCAGACCCGATATATCGCTCAGTTGACCATTCAGAACGCCGTGGTGCTGGGCATTGGTACGTATCAGGATCCTTTGGGGTCTGCTGCGGCCCCGCCCGCTCAGACCACGAGCGCTCCCCAGGAGGGGGGCATCCTGGTCCCAGGAGGTCAGACGGGTCCCCCAGCGGCCGCGGAGGCAACTCCGGTGCCCACTCCTGCGCCCGTCCAGGCAGTGATCCTGGTCGTTACCCCGCAGGACGCGCTGGTTTTGAAGGCACTGGTGGAACTGCAGGCGAACATAGACCTGGCCCTGCGGCGACCGGGGGATGAAGTTATCGTCTCCACCGATAGCGTTTCCCAGGACTACATCATCGCCCGCTACGGGTTTGTCGTTCCGCCCAAGTTGCCCTATGCGGTCAGCGCGCCTGGAAAGAGTCCGCTGGAAAAACAGGTAACTGCTCAGCAAGCTGAAGGGGTGCCTGGGGAATAAGGCACGGTAAAGCAGACGAACATCGGGAGAGAACGCAGCGGTGAACGGCGGAAAGATCCGGGTTCTCATCGTGGATGATATTGCGGAGACGCGGGAGAATCTACGCAAGTTGCTCTCCTTTGCCCCGGATGTGGAGGTTGTGGGCACCGCGGCGACGGGTGAGGAAGGAATGCAACTGGCGCGGGAGTTGAATCCCCACGTGATCCTCATGGATATCAATCTGCCCGGAATAGACGGGATTACCGCGACCGAGCAGATTGCGCGGGAGGTGCCCACCGCTCAGATTATCATACTCTCCGTGCAGGGAGAGACCGGATATATGCGCCGGGCGATGGCTGCGGGCGCGCGGGATTTCCTGGTCAAACCGCCCAGCGGTGACGAATTGATGGCGACCATCCGCCGGGTCTATGAAATTGGCAGAGCCCAGGCCGCCCGTATGGCCCCGATTCCAACCGTCACGACGGGCGGTCCCGCAGCCGCTGCTCCGGTGCGCCGGGGCCAACTGGTGGTCGTCTTCTCCCCCAAGGGGGGGGTTGGCTGCACCACGGTGGCGGTAAACCTCGCCGTCGCACTGCAAACCCGTCTGGGAGTCAGTCAGAAGGTGGCGATTGTAGACGGGAGTTTCCAGTTCGGCGATGTCGGGGTGATGCTCAATCTTCAGCCCAGTCGCAGCATTGCAGACCTGGCCGTTCGGGTGGAGGAACTGGACACCGACCTGCTCACCAGTGTCCTGACTCCCCATTCCTCCGGTGTGAAGGCGTTGCTGGCCCCGCCCCATCCGGAGGCGGCGGATGCCGTGATCGGCGCCGACGGCGGGATGGCCGAGAGCAGTCGTCGGATCGGGGTGATTCTGGAGGGTCTGTTGAGAGAATTTGACCTGGTGGTCGTGGACACCTGGAGCATACTGAATGAGTTGACCCTGACATTCCTGGATCAGGCAGACCTGATCCTCCTGGTGATCACGCCGCTCATTCCCGATATCAAAGATGCCCGTCATTTCCTGGAACTGGCTGACCGGCTCGGCTATCCCCGGGAGAAGATCGGTCTGGTGATTAACTACGCGGACCGCAAGACCGGCCTGCGGCTGGATCAGATTGAACGAGCCCTGATTCCCTCAATGGCCCATATTCCCTACGACGAACGGGCTGGGATCGTAGGGGCGAACCGGGGTTTGCCTATCGCCGTAGAGGAAGCCAGTCGCCCCATCGGCCAGGCGTTCGTCCATCTGTCGGCAAATGTCCTGGAGCGTTTGAATCAACTGAAGAGGTCAGAGGAAGAGGAGGTCTCTGTAGAAGCCAGTCGCCGTCTCCTGGGACGGGCTCTGGGAATATGATGTGAGGATGTATTCAGACACCTTTCGGGTTGTTATGTCAGGAGGTGAAAGATGTCCCTTTTGCGACGGATTGAAAAAGGTCAGCCTTCTACTCAGCAGCCGTCCGCTCCTGCGGGGCCTGGAACGCCAGCAACCCCGCGGCCGGCTTCTGCTCCTTCCCCGTTGCGCGACACCTATCGCGATCTGAAGACGCGGATCCAGAACAAACTGATAGATGAACTGGACCCCACGATGGATGTGAGCCGACAGGATGAGGTTCGGCGCACGATTCGGGAATTGTTTGAAGGCATTCTGGCCGAAGAGCGCATCGTCCTCAGCCGGGCCGAAAAAGAACGGCTTTTTGAGCAGATCGTGGCGGAAATTCTGGGATTGGGGCCGCTGGAGCCCTTCCTGGCCGACCCTACCGTGACCGAAATTATGGTCAACGGCCCCAAGAACATCTACGTGGAGCGGCGTGGCAAGATTGAGCGCACCAATGCCGCGTTTGAGTCGGAAGAGCATCTGATGCGGATCATAGAGCGCATCATCGCTCCGCTGGGGCGCCGGATTGATGAGAGTGTCCCCTATCAGGATGCTCGCCTGCCCGACGGTTCGCGCGTCAATGCCATTATCCCGCCCCTTTCCCTCATCGGGCCGGTGTTGACGATCCGGAAGTTCTTCAAGATTCCTTTGACGGCGGAGAAACTCATTGAACTGGGCTCTATTACGCCGGAGGCGATGGAATTCCTCAAGGCCGGCGTACAGGCCAAGTTGAACATCGTAGTCTCTGGCGGTACGGGCACCGGGAAGACGACTTTCCTGAATGTCCTCTCCGGGTTCATTCCCAACGACGAGCGGATTATCACCATTGAAAACGCGGCGGAGTTGCAGTTGCAGCAGGAGCATGTGGTCACGCTGGAGTCCCGCCCACCGAACATTGAGGGGCGCGGGGAAGTGACCATTCGCGACCTGGTGATCAACGCGCTGCGGATGCGACCAGACCGGATTATCGTGGGCGAGTGCCGCGGCCCCGAGGCATTTGATATGCTCCAAGCGATGAACACCGGGCACGAGGGCTCTATGACCACCATCCATGCCAACTCCCCCCGGGATGCGCTGGCCCGGATGGAAAACATGATCCTGATGGCCAGTATGGACCTCCCGCACCGGGCCATTCGGGAGCAGATCGCCAGCGCGCTGGACCTCATCATCCAGTTGGAGCGTCTACGGGACGGTACGCGCAAAGTGGTGAGCGTTTCGGCCATTGAGGGTATGGAGGGTGACGTCATCACGATGTCCGAGGTTTTCAAATTTGAGATTGCTGGAGTTGAGAACGGTAAGGTCATTGGCCGTCTCCGCCCGACAGGAATTCGCCCCAAGTTTATGGAAAAGATTGAAACTGCGGGGATCCATCTGCCGCCCACTATCTTTGGCATTGGGGAGCGGATACGGCGATAGAAGGAGGGGGACAAGCAAGATGGATACGATTTTCCTGGCATTGGGCGGGCTTCTGGTCATCGTTGCCATCATCTTGCTGCTGGTGGGTGGCCGGAAGCAGGACGAGGTCAGCGAGCGATTGGACCGCTATGCCCTTGGTGTGGAGAAGAAGGCGAAGCCGGTCTCCGGTCAGCGGCTCTCTCCGCTGGGGGAACGGCTGGATAAGGCACTGGCCGAACGGGGTTTTGCTCGCAACCTGCGCACGCAACTGGCACGGGCCAACCTGAAGTTGACGGCTGGAGAGTTCATTGCGGCCACGATTATCTGCATGATTCTGTTCCCCGCCATAATGTTTGTCCTGCGGCGTAATATTCCCCTCTCTCTGGTGGCCGCGGTACTGGGCTTCTTTGCTCCTCGCTGGTATGTCTCTTACCTGCAGGGCAAGCGGCTCAAGGCGTTCAACGACCAGTTGGGGGATATCATCAATATGATGGTCAATGCCATCCGCGCCGGGTATAGCGTTCTTCAGGCGATGGAGGTGGTGGCCAAAGAGATGGACCCACCGGCATCGGAAGAGTTTGATCGGGTCGTCAAAGAGGTCCAGTTGGGATTGGGGTTGGAGCAGGCACTGGATAACCTGCTCCGCCGGGTCCCTTCTGACGACCTGGATATGACGGTTACGGCAATCAAGGTTCAGCAAGAGGTCGGCGGCAATCTGGCGGAAGTGCTGGATACCATCAGTTTCACCATTCGCGAACGAGTGCGTATTAAGGGAGAAATTCGCGCCCTTACCGCTCAGGCCCGGTACTCCGGCTACCTGGTCAGCCTGTTGCCTGTTGGAGTGGCGATCCTGGTCTATTTCATCAACCCCCAATTTATGGGCCCGATGTTCCAGCATCCCTGTGGCTGGATCATGCTGGGGGTTGCCGGATCGGGGATCGTCGCCGGGTTCTTCATCACCCGCAAAATTGCTGATATTGAAGTGTAAGAGATCACCTCTATGGATCCTCTGCTGCTCCTGGTTATCGGTCTGGTGGTATTGCTCGGTGTGGGAGTGCTGGTCGTCGGGAGGCGGGCGCCGCGCCAGGAAGACGCGCTGGAGGCTCGTCTGGCCGAACTGGGCGCGCTGGGCCGGACGGCAACCCTGGAGGAACTGGAACTTTCTCTGCCCTTCAGCGAGCGGGTCATCCGACCGATGTTGCAAAAGGTTGGCGAGATATTCAACCGGATGACCCCCGCACAGACGATTATCCGCACCCGACGGAATCTGGAACTGGCTGGTCTCACTCAGAAGATTGGGCCGGGAGAGTTTGTAGCCATCCGCTACATTCTGATGGTGATACTGGGTGGGGTAGCCTTTGTGCTGGTCGGTCCGTCCAAACTGCCGATGATTCAGAAATTGGCGCTGATTCCTGCAGCCTTTGGGTTGGGTTTTTACCTGCCGGGCACGTGGTTGGGGTCCCGTATCCGAAAGCGGCAGCATGAGATCATTCGCTCCCTTCCCGATGCGCTGGACCTGCTTACCATCTGCGTGGAAGCGGGGCTTTCCTTTGACGCGGCGCTGGCCAAAGTGGTGGAGAAATGGGATAACGAACTGAGCCACGCCTTCGCCCGTGTCCTCTACGAGATTCAATTGGGGAAACTTCGGCGCGAAGCCCTGCGAAATATGGCCGATACAATGGATATCCGGGATGTCTCCAACTTCGTCGCGGCGATTATCCAGGCAGACCAGTTGGGGGTCAGTATCGCTAAGGTGCTCCGCATTCAGGCCGACCAGATGCGGGTTCGCCGACGGCAACGGGCGGAGGAATTGGCTCGCAAAGCGCCGATTAAAATGCTAATCCCTATTGTGTTCCTGATCTTCCCCGCCCTATTTATTATTCTGTTGGGCCCAGGCGTTTTGACAGTCATGACCAGCGGCGCCCTTCAGGGGCTCCTGGGTGGGTAGTCCTTTGCACTCCCCGAATCTCCGACGGGGAAAAACTTTTCAGAACCTGCATGCTCTCTCGGTCACCGCGTGTCCTGTTTCCGGAGGTCCTGATTGGGCCACTGCTGGACCTCTTTTTCCCCCCTCGTTGCGTGGTCTGCCGACGGGTGGGTACATGGCTCTGCTCCGGATGTGTATCACGCCTCCCGCGCATCTCCGGTCCGATTTGTGCCTGTTGCGGGTCTCCCGTTTCTGCAGGCCCCCTTTGCTCTGTATGCGAGAAAACCCCTTTGCGTCTGGAGGGAATTCGTTCCGTATCTCCGTTCTGTGGACCAATACAAAGGGCTATTCACTACCTGAAATATCGCCATGGCTATGCGTTGGCGGAGCCGTTGGGAGAGTTGATGGCGGAGTACTGGCAAAAGCATCCTCTTCCGGCAGATGTCATTGTGCCGGTGCCGCTCCACCCCTCCCGTTTGCGGGCCCGCGGCTACAATCAGGCTGCTCTGTTGGTCTGGGCGCTGGCTCGGCGCATCGGTTTGCCGGTTGATGAGGAGGCTCTATTTCGGGTGCGGGCAACCGCTTCTCAGATGCGCTTGAAGGCGGGCGACCGCCGCCGCAATGTACAGGATGCTTTCTATTGTCCGCCGAGCCGAATGGATGGACGTCGGGTTCTGCTCATAGATGATGTATGTACTACCGGTGCCACCCTGGAAGCCTGTGCCGATGTGTTACGGGCAGGAGGTGCTCGTGCCGTCTGGGCTTTAACGTTGGCCCGGGCCTTTTGAGAGAGGAAAAGGAGGTTAATTATGGAAATCCAACTTTTCACTCGCAATATGGAACTCACACCGCGATTGCAGGAATATGTGGAGAAAAAAGTGAACAAATTGAGCCGATATCTCCCGAATATTACCGATGTTCGGGTGGACCTTGCTGTGGAAAGCACCCGCTCCAGTGCGGATCGCCAGGTGGCTCAATTGACCATTCGCACCCCCCGCATCATTTTGCGAACAGAGGAGCGATCCTCGGATATGTTCACGGCCATTGATGCCGCGCTGGATAAAATGCGCCGGCAGATTACCCGCTATAAGACGCGCCGACAGGACCGCTGGCAGCGGAGCGCAGAAGAAGAAGGCATACTGGAGGAAACGCCTGCGGAGGAAGTCCCTCCCGGACAGGTTGTGCGCGTCAAGCGATTTGAGATGAGTCCAATGACGCCGGATGAGGCGATTGAGCAGATGGAACTTCTGGGGCACCAGTTCTTTGTGTTCTTGAATGCCGTGGACGGAGGAATCAACGTGGTCTATCGCCGCCGCGACGGAAACTATGGTCTGATTATCCCAGAGTTGCGATAGCCGACGAGCATTTTGTCGCGAAGGAGGGGCGACTGAGCAGGGCGACGGAACCGATCACTCTCATTTTAATGGTCGGAGGGGGAGGGGAAAGTGAGGTGGAGCGAGCGCTTCAGCGCTCACTCCAGGCAGCCAGCGTAGACCTGGTAGAGACGCTTCTGGAAACCGGCGAGGTTGAGCGAATTATCCTCGCCACGAATGACCCTTCCTGGACTTCCAGCCTGGGCACACTTCCCGTGGAGGTGGACACAGATCCCCCGGACGAACCTTTCCATTTCGGTCGGCGTCTGGCGCGTCTGATCCAGCGCGCAGGCGCTGACCGCGTTCTCTATGCGGGTGGGGGCTCCGCCCCCTTGATGAGCCCGGCAATGTGGCGGGAGGTTCTGGTCGCTCTCTCCGAGGATCGTCCTCAAGCGATAACCAACAATCTCTACTCTTCCGATTGGATTGCTTTCTATCCTGCTCGTTCCCTGATTCCCCATATTGCAGCGGTAGAACGAGATAACGCGCTGGGATGGGTGCTTTCGGAGGAAGCGCGCGTTCCAACCCGGGCCCTTGCTCCATCCGCGGCCACCCGGTTTGACCTGGATACTCCGACCGA
>CAKZOY010000388.1 GCA_937138275.1 uncultured Chloroflexota bacterium | reverse complement strand
GAATCTGCAATTTAGAATTTCAGATAAGCATCCGTATAGATAACCTTATTCAGCAGCACCTGCACCGTCTTCCAGATATCCACCTGTTCGGGGTCGGAGAAGTCCACGTCTTCGGGCTGGGGCTCTTCCATCGCCGCGATGCGGTCGTAGATTTTCAGGAGCAGACGGCCGACGGCGGTGGAGTCGTCCCGCTCCTCCACAATCCGAATCCACTCCATCAGATCGCGGTCCAGCGGGTCGGCGATGACCATATCAATCCCGGCGCCCATCAGCATCACCATATAGGTCCGGTTGAGCAGGGGGCGAAGTTCCGCAGGCACCTGGTTGGAGACGTTGGAGAGCCCCCCGTCGGTCAACGGCGGCGGGTCCCAGGCGTACTTGAGCGTGCGCACCGCGTCAATGCACTCCGGGCAGTACTCCTGGCAGCCGGAGACGGTCAGCACCAGCGGGTCAATAATCAGGTCGCTGATGGGGAAGTCAATCTCCAGCATGCGGGGGATGAGAACCTCCAGGGCAATGTTGACCCGCTCCTCCGCCTTGACCGGGATCATCCCCTCGCCCATCGTCAGGGCGATGAGGCGGGTGTTATACTTTTTGGCGACCAGTGGGACTTTCTCCAATCGCTCCGGTGCCGCCGAGGTGGAGTTGATGATGGGCTGCGCCTTGGTCACCACCTCGCAGGCCGCCTCAATGGCTGCCAGATTGGTGGTGTCAAAGCAGAGCGGGACATCCACCACCTGCTCCACAACCTGGGTAAGCCAGGGGAGAATTTCATGCCCTGCCTTCTTCTGGGGGCCGATGTTCAGGTCTATTGCGCTGGCCCCTGCTTCCACCAGGCGGACTGCCAGGTCCTGGAAAAACTTCGCATCCCGGTTGGCAATGGCCTCCTTCACGCGCGGGGAGATAATATGGATGTTTTCAGCGATAATGTACATTCTATTCCTCCTTCATTGAGGTGATGGGTCATACTTACCACGATCGTTAGCCAAGAGCACCGGTCAAGGACCGGCTTTGAACCGGGCGACTGGGGTTTTGTATGCGGCGGCTTTGCCGCCGCATACAAAACCCCGTTTACCCCCCCTTCCTGCCATCCACTACCCGATCGGCGATCCGTCGCACCGCCTGATAGACGGCCGTCTCTGGGGGAAGTTGGATCAACGGGCGGCCGGTGAACTCAAATTCGGCCATCTGCAGGTCCTCAGGGACTACTCCGGCCAGTTCCAGCCCGCTGTGGGCCACCGCCTCCGCCAGCGGCGGCGGCAGTTCCCCCACCACCCGGTTGACCACCAGATAGACCCGCCCCACGTTGATGTGCAGGTCGCGGGCCATCCGGGCCATCGCCTGGGCGGTGGTCAGGCCCCGCTGGGTGGGGTCCGTCACCAGCAGCAGGATGTCCACATCGCGCGTGGTGCGGCGGCTGAGGTGCTCCATCCCGGCCTCGTTGTCAATCACGACATAGTCGTATTTCGTGCTCACCCGGTCCACGATCAGGCGCAGCATCTGGTTGGCCGCGCAGTAACAGCCGGGCCCCTCAGGCCGCCCCATCACCAGCAGGTCCACCCGATCCCCCTCTACGATGGACATCCGCACCTGATAGTCCAGGTATTCCTGCTTGCTCATCCCGCCGATAGAGCCGGCAAGGGCCCCACTGGACTGAACCAGTTCCAGCATATCCTCGCGGATGTCGCCGACCGTCTGTTCCACTTCCATCCCCAGCACCTGGGGCAGGTTCATCGCCGGGTCGGCGTCAATCGCCAGGACGGAGCCCCCCCGTTCCTGCAGAAGGTAACGGATGAGGCAGGCCGCAATGGTCGTCTTTCCTGTCCCTCCTTTACCAGCCAGAGCAATGGTGACAGTCAAAGGAGCCTCCTGAGACGAACCCTGATCAAAGAAACTCCACCCGATTCTTCATTAGCATCTACCAGTAGAGCGTAATAAAGAAGACGCCGAACACATTCTCCGATGTTCAACTTCTCGTTTGTGCAACTTTGATGCGCGTCCCCCGAATGACCGGCTTGCCCCCGCAAACATCCTTCCTGCGAACCACATATGGATGGGGGACTTTTTTCCGAGACACATCAACCTGCACCATTCTTACCTCCTCCCATAACCGCTCAACAGGAGCCCGGGGCCGCCGTATTCCGTCAACCGGCCCCTTTTCCCAGGCACACCGCCATCAGGGGGCGCACTCAGAGCTGCACCGACAGATAAACAGGAGATGCCGCCCGGTCAGACTCATTCCCGCCCCTCCAGCAACGCCGCCACCGAAGGAAACTGGCTCAGGTCGGTGTGGGGCAGAAACAGGGCTGCGTTGAACTCGTCAAAGAACGTGTTATCGGCCGAGAGTTCCAGGTAGGTCATCATCCGCCCCACCTCGGCCACCCGCTGGCGCATCTCCCGCGAGACCAGCGCGTAGTACGCCCCCCGCACCGACGTGTTGCCCAGGAAATGGAAACGGTCGTAGGGCATGTCGGGCAGCATCCCGATCTGGATGGCCTTCTCCACGTTGATGTACTGGCCGAACGCGCCGCCGATGAGCACCCGCTGTACATCCTGCAAACTGAGCCCCACACTGCGGGCCAGCACCGAGAAGCCAGCATATATGGCGGCCTTGGCCCGCATCAGGTTGTCTATGTCCACCGCTGTGATGACGATGTCCTTCCCGATCGCCGTCTCCGGGGCCCAGGCGACGACGTACTCCGGCCCATGCTCCCCCCGCCGCACCCGCGGCGTGGGCAGGTTCAGATTGATGTTGCCGCTTTTATCCATCACCCCGGAGACGAACATCTCCGCCAGGAGCGAGATCAGGCCCGAACCGCAGATGCCGCGCGGTTGCTCATCGCCGATGACCCGATAGGTCGCCTCGTAGGTCTCCGGGTTGACCCATACTTCCTCAATGGCCCCCGCCGTGGCGCGCATCCCGTGGACGACCCCCGCGCCCTCAAAGGCGGGACCGGCAGAACAAGCACAGGAGATAAGCCAGGAACAATCCCCCAGCACCATCTCGCCGTTGGTGCCGATGTCAATGAAGAGCGTCAGTTCGCCCGAATCGCACATCCCGGAACTGAGCACCCCGGCGGTGATGTCAGCGCCGACGTAGGATGCGATCCCCGGCAGGCAGTCCACCGTCCCCTCGGGATTGATCCCCAGGCCGACCTCCCGCGCCGGGAACGTGGGCACATGGTTGACCGTGGGGATAAACGGCATCAGCCGGATCGGCTCCGGCGGGATGGCCGCAAACAGGTGGATCATCGTGGTGTTCCCGGCGACGGTGGCCTTGTAAATTTCCTCCGAGCGGATGTTCTGCTCCGCCGCCACCTGGGCGATCAGGCGGTTGAGGGTGCCGACCACCAGTTCCTGCAATTCCTGAAGGCCGTTGCCTTTGGAGGCGTAGATGATGCGGGATATGACATCCTCGCCGCGGGCGATCTGACCGTTGTAATCGGCGGCCTGAGCCATCACCTGGCCCCGCATCAGGTCCACCAGCCAGACCACGTTGCTGGTGGTGCCAATGTCTATAGCGACGGCCCAGAGGCTCTCCAGGTGCTCGCCGGGCAGAACGTCCAGCAGGCGCGGCGGGCCGTTGGGACGGTCCCAGGAATCCATTTCCACCACCGCCGTGACGGTCCATTCCCCTTCCCGCAGGGCGCGCCCCAGTTTTCGCAACACCGGCAGGGAAGCCTGGACGTTGCGCAGGTCGTAGCGGCGGGCCAGTTCCCGCTGCAGGCGGGACCAGTCGTCGGTCTGGTCGGCCAGAGACGGCGGGTCCAGGTTGACGGCGAACTTGCGCAGTGGCTGGTCGTGGCGGTCGTAGGGGAAGGGGAGTTCCACCTTCGCCGCGCGCTTGGTCTCCTTGATCCGCCGCTCTATCCGCTCCTGGGGCGGGACGAAGACGACGACGTCCCCCTCCACCAGCGTCTGGCAGGCCAGCGCGTAGCCCGCCGCGATGTCGTCCGGGGAGAGGCGCTGGGTGGACCGTCGGCGGACGGCCCCCTCCTCCACAACGACGGCACAGCGGCCGCATCGCCCCTGCCCGCCGCAGGGCATCAGGACATCCACCCCGGCCTGCTGGGCTGCATCGCTCAGCAGCGTGCCAGATGGCACACTCACCCGCCGGTCGGCCGGTCGGAAATGGACGGTGACGGTGGATTGAGACATATCAGGACAACCCGCTCACAGGAAGGGAGGTGCAAGGGTGCGGAGGTGC
>CAKZOY010000387.1 GCA_937138275.1 uncultured Chloroflexota bacterium | reverse complement strand
CCATCCTCTCCTTTGACGAATCTGCAATCTGCAATCCGCAATCTGCAATTTGCAATCCGCAATCTGCAATTTGCAATCCGCAATCTGCAATTTGCAATTTGCAATCCGCAATCTGCCTTCCCGCTCCCCCACCGCGCCCTCCCCTGCGCCGCCTGCGTGACCTGCTCCTCACCCGTCGGCCCGATATGGCCCTACGGCTGGAGAGTCCCCTTTTCCGCCAGCATCTGGCCGACCTGCTGGCGCGCCAGTCGTTTGACGCCGTCCACATAGAGGGGATAGAGATGGCCCCGTACATAGACGTTCTGGAGGCGGCCCTGCCTCGCCCGCTCATCATCTTTGACAACTTCAACTGTGAGTATCTCCTGCAGAAGCGGGCCTTCCTGACCGACCTGCGCCACCCCCGGCGCTGGCACGGGGCCGTCTACTCGTTCATCCAGTGGCAGCGGCTGCGCCGCTACGAGGCCGACCTCTGCCGCCGCGCCGACCACGTCATCGCCGTCTCCGAGGCCGACGCCGAGGCCCTGCGCCAACTGGTGCCCGGCCTGAATCCCACCGTCATCCCCAACGGGGTGGATGTATCGGCCTACGACCCCCGCACTCCGCCCGCGCCGGGAATGCAGGATGGGGCGCTGGTCTTCACCGGCAAGATGGATTTCCGCCCCAATGTGGACGCGATGGTGTGGTTCGCCGAGGAGGTCCTGCCGCGCGTCCGTCAGCAAGCGCCTCATGCCCACCTCTGGATTGTGGGACAGCGCCCCCATCCCCGTCTGGCCCCGCTCCGGAACGACCCGGCGGTCACTCTGACGGGGTACGTGGAGGACACGCGCCCCTACATCGCCGGGGCGACCGTCTACATCGCGCCGCTGCGGATCGGTGGGGGGACGCGGTTGAAACTGCTGGAGGCGATGGCGATGGAGAAAGCGATCGTCGCCACCCGGCTGGGGGCGGAGGGGTACGAGGTACGGGACGGGGGGGAACTTCTTCTGGCCGACGATGCGGAGGCGTTCGCCGCGGCGGTCTTATCCCTCCTGGCGGATGCGGAAAGGCGCGCCGCCCTGGGCCGGGCCGCCCGTCGTTTCGTGGAGAGTCGCTACGACTGGCGGGTGCTGGCCCCGCGGATAGAACGTCTCTACGAACAGGCCCCCCAGGAGACGCCGCGCGGTTGCTCCTAAAACGGCCCGTACCCGATCGCGACGGCGATCCCCAGAAAGACCACCGTCAGCAAAACCACCCACACCCAGAGCCCGGCCGACCACCGTATCCACCGGGGATAACCGACGGAGGCCAGCCCCAGGGAGATGAGCAGCACGGGGTTGGTGGGGTAGGCCATGTTGGAGAAGCCGTCACCGAAGCAGTAGGCCGTCACCACGACCTGCCGGGTCACGCCGATCAGGTCCGCCAGGGGCACCAGGATCGGCATCAGCAGGAACGCCTTGGCCGACCCGGAGGGGACGAAAAACTCTATCCCCAGGACGATGACGTAGATCAGCAGTACCGCCAGGAGCGGATTGGCCCCCTGCAGAGCCCCGGCGGCCGCGCGGAGGATGGTGTCCAGAATGCCGCCGGACGCCACGATGTGTTTGACGCTGGCAGCCATCAGGATGAGCGGCACAGCAGGGGCGATGCCGGTCAGCCCGTCCCACGCGGCCCGCCAGACGTTTCTCCCCTCGCCCGCTATCAGGCCCGCGCCGATCCCGCCGATGAGGAAGAGCAACCCGATCAGAGGGAGCGCGATGTCCGTCAGAAACGGGACGAAGGGCGCAGAAAACAGGGCCGTCAGGATCAGGGCGAGAAAGACGCCCAAATAGACCATCGCAGGCTTCAGACGGGGGTTAACGGCAAACGACGGTTCTGCGTCGGGGGCGGCGTACCGGGCCCGCAGGGCCTGCTCCGCAGCGTAGACGGGAGAGGCCTGCGGGTCGCGCTCCACCCGGCGCGCGTAGCGGGTCAGGAAGAGCGCCAGCGCGCCGTAGATGAGCAGAAAGATGAGGATGCGGAACCACGCGCCGGAAAAGGGCGGCAGTCCGGCCAGTTTCTGGGCGATGCCGATGGTGAACGGGTTGGTCACCGCGGCGGAGAAGCCCATATTGGTCGCCAGGATGCTCATCCCCAGGCCGGTGAGGGTGTCCCAGCCCAGGTGCCAGGAGAGGACGAGGATCAGCGGCACCAGCGGGACGACTTCCTCAAAGATGCCGAAGAAGGCCCCCAGAGCCATGAAGAAGAGGGAGACGGTCAACAGCAAGAGATACTTCCGTCCCCCGAAGGCGCGCACGATCCCCCCGATGGCGGCCCGCAGAACCCCGCACCGGTCCATCACGGCGAAGGCCACGCCGACCATCAGGATGAACAGGACGATCACGATGACCGTCGGGCCGTCGGGACCGACCAGCACTTCCAGCGGGGCAATCGCCCAGCGCCAGACAGGGTAGGGGGGACGTTCGGTGAAGGTGAACGACGCAGGGTCTACCATCTCGCGCCCATCCACTTCCAGACGGGCGTATCGGCCTGCAGGGAGGAGGCGGGTCAGCAGGCCCGCCACAAGCATCAGTGCCAGCAGGATGAGGGCCGACTGGATAAAAGAGGTTTTGCTGATCTGAGCGCCGGATTTTTGCATGGGGACCGTCCTTTCGTGGTAGGGCATTACATTGACAATGGCAAATTTTAAGTTATAAAACAAAAATTGACAGCTGTGCCCTTTGAAAAGGCCGCTGGCAGGGCAAA
>CAKZOY010000386.1 GCA_937138275.1 uncultured Chloroflexota bacterium | reverse complement strand
CGTCGGGCGGGTGGCCCGTACCGGGCAGCCGGAACTCTCCTCGGACGTTCGCAACGATCCGGACTATGTAGCTGCTATGGAGGGTATGGTTAGCCAGATTACCGTTCCCATCTGGCGGGAGGAGCGCATCACCGGCATCATCGTGCTGGAAAGCGCCCGTCCGGGGCAGTTTGACCAGGAAGCCCTGGATTTCGTCGTCCGTCTGGCCGACCATGCGGCCATTGCCATAGAGAACGCCCGTCTCTTTGCCGCGGTGGAAGCGGCCAATCGGGCCAAGACCGACTTCATCTCCTTCGTCTCTCATGAATTGAAGCAGCCTATGACGTCCATTAAGGGCTACACCGACCTTCTGGTCAAGGGGCTGGCTGGCGACCTGAACGAGATGCAGCGCTCGTTCCTGGAGGTTATTCGCTCCAACGTGATCCGGATGGATACGATGGTGCAGGAGTTACTGGACATTTCCCGGATAGAATCGGGTCGGCTACGGTTGGAGATCGGGCAGGTGGCGATGCGGGAGGCCATAGAGGAGGCCGTCCGCATCATTCGGCAGGAGATAGAGGCCCGGCGCCAGACCCTGGAGGTGGAGATTGCCGAACCGTTGCCACCGGTCATCGCAGACCGCAACCGGGTGGTGCAGATTCTGACCAATCTCTTGAGCAACGCGTACAAGTACACCCCCGAAGAGGGGCAGATCCGGGTGGTCGCCCGTCAGGAGGACGGGTTTGTGTGCTGTTCCATCTCCGATACGGGGATCGGGATTGATCCAGAGGAACAGGAGAGATTGTTCACCAAGTTTTTCCGCTCCCAGAATCCGGTCGTGCGGAACGTACCCGGAACGGGTCTGGGTCTGGCGATCACCAAGAGTCTGGTGGAACTTCAAGGAGGCCGAATCTGGGCGGAGAGTGAGCCGGGGAAAGGGAGTACATTCACCTTCATATTGCCGGTGGCAGAAGGTGGTGTCTGACTGGACGGGGTGGGTGTGGAGGAGAGATGATTCGTGCGGAAGGACTGGTCAAACGGTTCAACGGCTTTGCGGCGGTAGATGGGGTGACCTTCTCCGTAGAGCCGGGCACCATTCTGGCCCTGCTGGGCCCGAACGGCGCGGGCAAGACGACCACACTGCGGATGCTATCGGCGATCCTAATGCCCACCGAGGGCCGGGCTGTTGTGGGTGGGTACGACACCCGGGAAAACCCCACCGCCGTCCGCCAGCAGATCGGGTTGCTGACCGAACAGCCCGCTCTCTACCTGCGGATGCGGGGTGGGGAGTACCTGGAATTCTTCGGCCAGTTATACGGGCTGAGCCCGACCGTTTGCCGGCAACGAGGATGGGAATGGCTGGAGCGATTTGCGATGCCGGAAGCCTGGGATCGGCGGATCGGCGAGTATTCCAAGGGTATGCGCCAGAAACTGGCGCTGGTGCGTGCGCTTCTGCATGACCCGCCCGTGCTTCTGCTGGACGAACCCACTTCGGCGATGGACCCCCACAGTGCCAAACTGGTGCGGGATGCCATCCTTTCCCTGCGCGACGCGCGGCGTACCATTCTGGTCTGTACCCACAATCTGACCGAGGCGGAATTGCTGGCAGACGAGATCGCCATCATCCGACGGGGCCAGATCGTCGCTCAGGGGACGTCTGCGGAGTTGAAGCGCCAACTGCTGGGGCCGCCGCTGATGGAACTCCGGCTCTCCGCTTCGGTGGACGGAGTAGGTCCCATTGTCGCTCGCTGGGCGCTTGTAGTGGAGGAGGGGCCCAACTGGATTCGCTATCGGGCCGACGCGCCGGAGACGGTGAACCCCGTTATCCTTCAGGCGTTATCGGCGGCGGGAATCCCGGTGGTGACTCTGAGCGAAGTCCCGCGCAGTCTGGAATCCGTTTATCTTCGGGTGGTGGAAGGATGAACGCAACAGGGCAGGCCCATGCGTTGTTCGGGAGCGGTTGGTGGCAGCAGACGATGACTCTTTTCCGGAGAGAACTGCGCGATAGTCTGCGGGACTGGCGTATCCTCTTCCCCATCTTCACCATGACCATTCTCTTCCCGATCCTGATGCGCTTCGCCACCGGCTTCTTAGAGTCGTCATTCTACGAGCGCTGGGGAGCGGAGGGAGTAACCATTCGCCTCTTTCCGCTGATGCTCCTGATGGTAGGCTTCCTCCCTGTCTCTATCTCTTTAGTCATCGCGCTGGAGTCCTTTGCCGGGGAGAGGGAACGCCTGAGCCTGGAGCCCCTGCTGGCGGCTCCCCTATCGGAGTTGCAACTGTACCTGGGAAAGACGCTGGCCGCGCTGGTGCTCCCGCTGATCGCCGGATTCACGGGGATCGCGTTCTATCTCCTCATCCTGCCACCGGGGGCTCGCCCCGACTCGCTGACCCTCTTGCAAGCGGTTCTGCTGACCATCGGCAAGGCGCTGGTGATGGTCTCCGGGGCCGTGATTGTCTCCACCCAGACGACCAGCGTGCGGGCGGCGAACCTGCTGGCCAGTTTTATCGTGGTCCCGATGGCCCTGCTCCTTCAGGGCGAAAGTCTGCTCATCCTGCAGGGCTGGAAAAATGTCCTCTGGTATATCCTGATCTTTCTCGTGGTTGCCGATGTGATGCTGGTGCGCATGGGGTTACGGCTGTTCAACCGGGAGGAGTTACTGGGGCGGGAGATTGACGAACTGAACCTGCGCAATCTCTGGCGGACATTCTGGCGGCATCTGGTCTGGGAGCGGTGGTTCTTTGGTTTCCCGCCAGAGCGGTTGCCCCGCGGGCTGCGCTGGCTGAGCACCTGGACCGGGCTCTATTTCCGGGATATTCCGCGGGTGCTAAGGCGTTCCTGGCTGGCCCTCACTCTGGTTCTCATCTCTCTTCTGGGGGCCGTGGGGATCGGATGGGATTTTGCGACCCGGTTCCGGTTACCGGCGGAGTATCTCCCGCTGGATAAGATTACCAAGGAAACCTTTAGTCAGGCGTCCACGTCCACGATTTCCTGGTTGCCTGCGTTTACCTTCTGGGGGGTGCTGGGAAACAACGTTCGCTCTCTTACGCTGGCTGCTTTGCTGGGGACGTTCTCTTTCGGTTCATTGGCCGCTCTCTTGTTGATGATTCCCATTGCCATCATTGCCTACGCCGCATTCCAGGTGGCCTGGGTGGGGTATGACCCGTTCACTTTCGTGATGACGTTCGTGATGCCTCACGGGGTGCTGGAACTTCCCGCCGCGATCATTGCCACGGCGCTGGCGGTGCGTCTGGGCGCCACGTTCATCGCCCCGCCCCGGGGGATGACGGTCGGCGAAGGGTGGATCCAGGCCCTGGCCGACTTTGTAAAGGTTTTCCTGGCGGTGGTGGTGCCCCTGCTGGCCATCGCCGCTGTGGTGGAGGTCGCTCTGACGCCGGCGATCGTGCTGGCGGTGTACGGTAGATAAGGGACGGCGGCGGGGCGGGCGGCCGAAGGCCGCCCGCCCCGCCCTGTTCTCTCGTTGACGGTTGCGGGGCAGCAAAACTGCCCCGCAATCTTTTTCCCCGCTTGCGGGAGAAGGGGCGCCCTCACCTCTGGCCCTCTTCCGCGCTGCAGGAGAGGGGAGAATTTTTCCCCCTTCGCCTCCGCTTGCGGGGGAGAAGGGCTGCTTGTAGTGCGCCACGAAGCGTAGCGGAGTGGCGCTTCAGCCTGCGCAGCAGAGATTTGCTTTGAGCCGGAGGGTTTCAGCCTCTGGCGTCATTTTATGGGTTTGTGGGTACGGCGAAGCCGCACCCACAAACCCACTCCCCCATTCCGCCCTCTTGACAGAATTTGCAGTATGTGGTATAAATTGCGTAGTTATTCTTCTAACTACTAAAGGGAGGGCGCGATGGAAGACGACCCCGTTGATAAACTGATGGCGCTGGGCTTTTCCGAATATGAGGCCAAGGCCTACCTGGCACTCCTGCGGGAGAACCCGGTGACCGGCTACCAGCTCTCCAAACTCTCCGGTGTCCCCCGGTCTATGATTTATGAGGTCATCGGCAAACTGATCGCCCGCGGGGCCGCAATGAGTTTGCGGCAGGATGATGTAACCCGCTACGCGCCCATTCCGCCGGACGAGTTCCTGGATAACCTCCACCGCGAGCACCAGGCCCTGGTCAACGATCTCAAGCGCGACCTCTCTTCCCTGCTCGCGGCGCCCGATCTGGAACTGGTCTGGAACATAGAGGGCCAGGAGAACATTCTGGCTAAGGCAGAGGAGATGATCCGGCAGGCGGAACGGGAGATTTACCTTTACCTCATGCCTGCCGCTGTTCCGGAACTCCGCGCAGCCCTGACGGATGCCGTCCGCAAGGGAGTCAAAGTGGTTGCCTATTCCCCCATGCCGCTGGACCTGCCTGGCGTTCAGGTGGTCGTTGCCCCGGTTTCCGAAGAGGCGCAGGACCGGGTGGAAGGGCTGTGGCTGATTCTGGTGATTGACGAGAAGGAAGTACTGATCGGCGAACAACTGGCAACCCTGCAGGCCCGGGCTTCCTGGACCAGCAGTCCGCTCCTGGTCTTCATTGCCGAGCATCATTTGCGGACGGACCCGTATCTCCCGCAGATTCTGGCCTGCCTGGGCGAGCGGGCGGCCGAGATCATCCGGGAGGAGGACCGGGAACTCTTCGCCCGGGCGATGGGGAGCCATCTGATGGTTTAGGGGAGTTGGTCTCCCCCTTGCAGCAGATGCCACACACAGCGGGATGAGAGGGCAGGGGCAAACCCTGCCCTCTCCTTACTTGTCTACTTGCCTACTTTCTACTTGCCTACTTGTCTACTTGCCTACTTGTCTACTTTTTACCGCGACGTCCCCATAATCCATCGCTCATAGAGGTCCCGCTGGGCGTTGCCAGTGACGGCCTGGACGGTCTGCAGGAAGGATTCCGGGGTGGCGATGCCGTAACGGTGACGGCGGTAGTAGGTCTGGAGGATGGCGAAGAAGGACTCGTCTCCCACCCGCTGGCGCAGGGCGTGGAAATACAGGGCCCCTTTCCGATACACCACCGGACTGTACAGTTCTCGCGGGTAGGCGGCCACCGGTAGCCCGGCAGGCATATCCGTCCCTTCGTCCACCAACTGGTCGTAAATCCTCTGGAAATCGCTCTCCAGGATGGCGGCGGCGGTGTCGGAGCCGTAGAGGAACTCGTGGTATAGCAACGTGCTGTATTGCGTCAACGCTTCGTCCAGCCACGGCTGGTCCACCTGATCGCTCCCCACGACTCCGTACCACCACTGATGGGCCACCTCGTGGGCCACCACCCACTCCAGGCGAGGATGACCGTCGTACAACCGCTCCGAGATGACGATCAAGGTGGGGTACTCTATGCCCCCGGCGCGCGTCGGCGTCTCCACCACGTCCAGTTCCGCATACGGATACGGGCCGAAGAGGCGAGAGTAGATGGTCAGGGCGTTGATGACGATCTGGAGCACCTGCTCCCCGCCTTCCCGATGGTCGGGGTAGAAGTAACTGTTGACGATGGCCCCTTCCGCCACTCCGGAGGCCACCTCGTAGTTATCCCCCAGGACAAGCGCGAAATCCCGTACCAGTCCGGCCGCACAGACCCAGCGCCCCGCTTCCGGTACCGAGCATTCGCCGGAGGCGATCAGGGTCATCGTGGGGGGCGCGGTCACCTCTACCTGATAGAAGGCGATGTCCGAATAGACGGCGTCGCCGTAACCGGGGGCGATTTCCACGTTCCATCCCTCGTCGTCGTAGACCGGGACCATCGGATAGACGTTGGGGAGGGCTATCACGCCGTTGACGTAGGCAAACTGGGCGTAGTCTATCTCGTCGGTGAGGGGGACAGTGGCGGTGAAGGCCATATTCAGGGTGATGCTCTGTTGCGGAGCCAGAGGTGGGTTCAGCAGGATGCGCAGGGCAGACCCGCCCAGACGGATTTCCGGGGAGACGGTCTCCCCGTTTAGCCGCAGCGCGGTGACCCGCACCGCTCCCCCATATCCGGGGGTGTTCGGGAAGAGGCGCAGGTACAGGTCCCGCAGCGGAGTGTTCTCCGTGTTGGTGTAGCGGATTTCCTCGTAGCCGGTGACCTGGGCGGCCGCGGGGTCTATGGCGAGGGAGATGGAGTACCGGGGGGCTGTGGCGAAGGCGTCCGGCGGAAGAGGAGAGACCGTCGGCGCGGCGGTGGGGAGGGGTGGGATGGGGAATGTCGGAGTCGGGGGCGATGGGGACGGGCTCAACGAGCACGCGATCCATGCCAGGACAAGGGCCACCAGAGGGGGGAGTGGCCGCCGATATGACCAGCGCCTGAGAGGGGTATTCATCGGTATCTCCGGGTCGCAATCTACGAACTGGTGCAGGGAGAGGATGAGTGTATAATCGTGTGAGACCAGCCCGCGCGTGTATTATCCGCGAAACCCGGGAGGGTGCAAGCATGTCCGGATTCCACTTCCTCACCGACGAACAGAGCCGCCTGCGCCGCTGGACGCTCTACCTGTTCGCTCGCTATCTGGAGTTGCCGTTGCTGGACATCAGTTACCGTCTGATGAGGGGCAACTGGCGGCGATGGGGGAGGACTCCTCTGGCGCACACTCTCCTGGGGTGGGGGGTCGCAGCCCCCATCGGGTACCTGGGGGATACCGGCCGCCCGACCCCATCCCCGGAGGTGCTGCGGATGATAGACGAACTGGACGGTCCCATCGCCGTGGGGCCGTGCCGTTGCCGCTCCACCCACCGGGGTTGCTCTCACCCTCTGGAAACCGATATCGTCATCCGCACCGGCGTGGAGGCGTGGACGATGGCTTTCCCGGACGAGTACCGGCAGATCGGCGAGGAGGAAGCGAAGGCCATCATCACGCAGTGCCATGAGTTGGGGTTGTGGCAGATGGTCTTTGTCCACTGCCCGGTCAATCAGACCAACGAATACGTCATCTGCAACTGTTGTTCGTGCGGATGCGTCCCGTATCTTCTGAATCGGGAACTGGGCCAGCGCCGTTTCCCGCTTCTCTTCGGCCGTTTCGTTTCCCGGACCGACCCGGAGCGCTGCCGGGGCGCAGGGGCCTGCATGACGGCCTGTCCGTTCCAGGCCCGTGCGCTGGCGGACGGACGGGCCCGCCTGGTGGGGCCCTGCTACGGCTGCGGGCGCTGTGTTGCTGCCTGCCCGGAGGGGGCTGTCCAGATGGTCCCTCGTTAGGGTCATTGTTGGGGTTTGTTTGTAGTGAGCCACGGAGCGCCGCGGAGTGGCGTTGGATGAGGGGGATATCTTCTGCGCCACCCCGCCAAAACTTCGTATAGTCATTAGGCGGACGCGAGATTATGGGGGTATCGGGTGCTCTGAGCCCTATAATTTTTCGTGTAGTCACCAGGAGGCGCAGCGGGATGATAGAGATACGCTTGCCCTGAATCAGAATTCAGGCTATACGAAACGCAGGAGGGGACTATGTACCGTCGCCAGCCATTTGACCCCGACCGTTGTACCCTTTGCGGGGAGTGTTTCCATCGCTGTCCCGTCCTGCATCTGCCCCTGGAGCGCGCCCGGCAGGAGATGCAGGCGCTCGTAGAGGGGAGGGATTCCCTCATCCTGCGGGCCTGTACGTCCTGCATGGCCTGCAACAATTTCTGCCCGACGGATGCCCGTCCAGCCAATCGGATTCTGGACCTCTGGCATGAGGCATATCAGCGGGAGGGGCTGCCCGCCCGCGCCCGCTACTTTCTGCCCCACGCCCGCCCCAACTTCCGCACCGACATCCTGAACCGTCTGCCGCCCGATGAGCGGGAGGCAATCGCCCGCTGGCGGCGGGCCGACCCGGCCCCGGAGTTCCTCTACGCCGGTTGCAACCTCATCACGGCCCCGTACCTGACCTTCTCCGCGCTCTTTGACGGGGTGGACATCCGGGGCGCGCTGGACTACTGCTGTGGGGAGATGCTCTTCCGGATGGGGCTGTATGAGACGATGGAGCAGGTCGCCCAGCGTCTCACTCACTGGCTGCGCGCGCTGGAAGCGCGGCGGGTGTACGTCCTCTGCACCGCCGGGCTCAACATGTTCACCCACATCCTGCCCCAGTTCGGCGCCGACTTCTCCGGTATAGAGTTTCGGCCCTATCTGGCGGTCGTACTGGACCGGTTGCGGTCGGGTGACCTGCGGGTGGTCCGCCCGCGGACCTGGACGGTGACGGTCCAGGACTCCTGCCACGCGCGGATGCTGGGCGACTCTTTTGCCGAACTGCCCCGGCAGGTGCTGGAGGCAGTGGGGGTGGAGGTACGGGAGGCGCCGCACAACCGCGGGGAGCAACTCTGTTGCGGGATCGGCGGGGGGTTCTCCCATGCGTCGGCGTACAACCCGTTTCGCATCCTCCTCTCCGCGCGGGCCACGTCCCGCGACCATCGGCGCGTCCCGGCCGACGGCACCTGCGTCTACTGCGTGGGATGCCTGGAGATGCTCTCGGTGGCCCGTTTTGCCGACCCCAACCGCCGTCCGGTGGTGCATCTGCTGGAACTGGTCCAGTGGGCGGTCGGGGAGACGCCGCGGCGCCGCCAGGGGACGCTGGCATGGCAATTTCTGCTGGGGACGGTGCGTCGTCAGTTCCCGCGCCTGCTGGACCCGGAGCGCTTCGGGCACCCCGACCTGCCCGTGGAGCCCGACCCTCGGACGCTGATATAGATTAGATTGACAATGGCAAATTTTAAGTTATAAAACAAAAGTTGGCGGCTGTGCCCTTTGAAAAGGCCGCTGGCAGGGCAAAAGCCAACGGGCTATCGCCTTGGCGGCGCAAAATGGG
>CAKZOY010000385.1 GCA_937138275.1 uncultured Chloroflexota bacterium | reverse complement strand
TGCGACTTTTTGTGGAAGAGCGGGGGATGGTCGCCAGCGGGCGCTTGCGCCGCGGAGAGGTGCGCAGTTTGCTGGCCGATTTTCTGGAGTACGCGGGCGTAGAGGGTTTCTTTGCCGAACTGGCGTCCCTGGCCGAGGCGGCCCTTTTGGATAACCGTGTCCTTCTGGCCGCGCGGGGCCTCTGGCCCTCCCCCGCCGACCGCTTCTATGCGGACCTCTTCCGCTGGCAGGAAGTACGCGAGCCCTTTCTGAAGGAGTTTGCTCGCGCAGCGGCAAACGCTCCCATTCCTATCCTGCTGGGCGGTCAGTCGCTGGTGAACGGCGGATTGATGGCGCTGGTGGACATCCTGGAGGCGCGAAAAACCGTGTGATTCATCCACAGACCACTTTGGGGAGCAAGTCATATGGGGTGGCGATTTGACATCTATTCTGCTCTGGTGGGTGCCGGTTTCACCTTATTGCTCTTCGGCCTCGGTTCGTTGCTGCGCGAGCCATTCCTGCGGGTATGGCAGGAGATAAAAGTGGCGCTTCTCCGCACTTTCAACCGGATAACCGCCGGAGCAGAGGTGCGGTATCGGGAGCACATCACCCGCTGGGCCCAGTGCTCGCACACGCTGGCGGAGATGGGTCCCCTGGAGCAGTATTTCGTCCCCCCACATTTGATTCCCCCGCTACCCCCTCCGGACCCTGAACGGGAGGTCGCAGAGGCACTTCAGCCCCTGCCGCTGCACAGTGCTCTGGAAGGGCATTCTCAGATTCTTATCATCGGAGGACCGGCGTCGGGGCGGACGACCCTTCTGGCCTATCTGGCGTTAATGCACGCTCGCGCGGATGGCGGCCTCACTTCTTCTGAGCGCCTCCCGTTGTACGTTTACCTTCCGGCTATGGATTGGATGCCGCCCTCGGAGAAAGAGAAGGCTGTACCCCCGGCGCAAAAACTCGCCCAGAGCGCTCTCCAGGCGATTGGTGCGCCGGGGATACTGGCAGCCCCTCTCCGTCAGGCGCTCCAGGCCGGTGCCGCGCTGGTTCTGGCCGATGGGTGGGATGAGTTGGACTCCGCCGCCCAAGAGGCGGCGACGACCTGGTTGGTGGACCTGGTCAATTCCCTGCCGGGGAATTTCTGGGTCGTCACAGCCGGTGCGCAGAATTACGCGCCCCTGACTCAGGCGGGATTCGTTCCGCTCCGACTCCAGACCTGGGATTACTCAAAAATACGGGATTTCCTGACCCGTCTCCCGGCGCCGGAGAGATTCCCTCTGGAACGAGTTTCCGACCACTTGGGGCGTGTCTTTAGGAGAACGGCCTCTTTGCTGGATGTAGCACTCTATGCCTGGTGGGTCTTTGAAGAGGAACCAGTTCTGCCTGAACGGAAGGAAATCTACCATCGCCGGCTGGAGAAATGGGTGAACTCCCTACCTCCGTTGCCTCCCGTTGGTGGGAATGGGGCGGAGGTGCCCCCTCCGGTTGTTGAGCCTGTGCTAATCCTGCGCACCCTGGCGCTGAAACTCCAGGAGGAAGGACGGTTTACGCTCTCGCGCCAGGAACTGGAGGAATTTATCACTGGCCTGATACTTGCCTCGTTCTCCTCCGATGATTCCGAACTGCAACCCGAAGCGGATTCCGAAGTGCCCGGATCCGAACCCGAGACAAAGCCCGAAAAGCGGCTGGAAACAAAACTGCTCCGTTCTCTTGTCTCCGCACTGATGAAATCTCTTCTCGCACCGAGCAGCCCGCTGGTTGCCTGTGCGCCCGACCGCTATCGTTTCATTCATCCTCTCTGGCAAGCGCTACTGGTGGCTGAAGAACTGACGAATTCTTCCCCGGATGTCCTGCTATCCCATCTGGATGATCCTCGCTGGCTGCCTGTGGTGGATTTCTATGCGGAAATCGGCACTATGGAACCGGTTGTGCGCGCCTGGCTTTCTAAACCCGATGATCTCTGGCAAACCCGCCTGCGGACGGCGGCGCGCTGGGTAGCGCTGGCGCCTCCGGGTGCTCCCTGGCGTAACGGCGTGATGGCCCTGCTGGGCCGTTCGCTGTTAACTTCGGACCTATCCCCGGAGGCGCGGAATCGTCTCGCTGAAGCGCTGATCTGGACCGGTGATCCGGGGGTGCCTCTGTTCTTGCGCCATGCCCTCCAGAACCCCAATTCGGAGGTGAGGGCAATCGCGGCTCGTATGATAGGCGTTCTGCAGGAGACCGATCTTTCCGGCCTGGCGAAGGCTCTGGAAGACTCCTCGGAAAATGTCCGGTTGGCGGCTGTCAATGCTCTGGGTGAGATTCGGGTCCCTGCGGCCCTGGATTGGCTGATCCATGTTCTGACCACCGGCGATGAGGCGCTTCAGATAGCAGCGGCCCGTGCTCTGGCTCGTTGGGGAGAAGAGGGCCACAAAGTGCTTCAGGAAGCGATCAAGGACGAAGATTTCCTGGTCCGACGGGCTGCCGCGTACGGGTTGGGGGAGATTGAGGCCCTCTGGGCGCGGGAACTTCTGGAGAAGGTGGCCCGTGAGGACTCGCAGTGGATCGTCCGCTCCGCGGCGGCGACTGTTTTACTGGAGCGCGACCAGAAGGCCAGACCTGAACCGCCTCGTCCCCTGCCCGTTCCTTCCGATATGGGCTGGCTCATTGCCTGGGCGGCCGAACAGGGAGAAGGAGTGGGCCTGGGAGATGCTGCTTTTGCTCCCCTGTTGCGCGCTCTGGAGGAGGGCCCTGCTCCGATCCGTCGCGCGGCTGCCCAGACTCTGGGACTGGTGGGACGTCCCGAACATATCAGTGCCCTCCATCGCGCGCTGAAGGGCCCCGAACCAGAAGTCGCAGCCGTCGCTCTGCGCGCCCTGGAAGAACTGAGCGCCCGCTACGGATTGAACATCCCGCCGGGATAGACCGTTCGGTTGGTCGGCGTGGCTCTCTGGCCATCTCTGGTGACAGCAGTCCGACCTCTTTCATCTTTCATCTGTTCGGAGGAGTACCATTTTATGAAAGCCCTGCAACCGATAGACTCTCTCTGCATCAACACCATCCGCACCCTGGCAATGGACGCTGTTCAGAAGGCCAATTCCGGCCATCCTGGTATGCCGATGGGGATGGCTGACGTCGCCTATGTGCTCTGGACCCGCTTTCTCAAACACAACCCCCGCGACCCGCGTTGGCCGGACCGGGATCGGTTCGTCCTCTCCGCGGGGCACGGCTCTATGCTCCTCTATAGCCTGCTCTACCTCACCGGGTACGACCTGACGCTGGAAGACCTGATGGCCTTCCGGCAGTGGGGCAGCCGCACGCCGGGCCACCCGGAGTACGGATTGACCCCCGGCGTGGAGACCACCACCGGCCCGTTGGGGCAGGGGATCGGAAATGCCGTTGGGATGGCTATCGCGGAGCGATTCCTGGCGGCTACATTCAACCGGCCGGGCTTCCCCATTGTGGACCATTTCACTTATGCCATCGTTTCAGACGGTGACCTGATGGAGGGGATCAGCCACGAAGTGGCCTCCCTGGCCGGACATCTGGGATTGGGGAAACTCATCTGCTTCTACGACGATAACGACATCTCCATTGAAGGCTCCACCGAGATCACATTTACCGAAGACGTCGCCGCCCGTTTCCGCGCCTACGGCTGGTATGTGCAGCGGGTGGATGGATACGACCTGGATGGCGTTGCGTCGGCGGTTCGGCGGGCGCGACGGGAAAAGTCCCGCCCGTCCCTCATCATCTGCCGTACGCATTTGGCTTACGGAAGTCCCAACAAGCAGGACCGCGCCTCGGCCCACGGCGAACCCCTGGGGGAGGAAGAGGTCCGGCTGACCAAGCAGGCACTGGAATGGCCCCCGGACGCCCATTTTCTGGTCCCTCCCGAAGTGCTGCCCGTCTTCCGGCGGGCTTTGAAGGACGGCGCAAGGGCACAGACCCGCTGGCGGGCAATGTTCGCCCGTTACGCCGCCGAGTACCCCCGCGAGGCCGCGCTTCTGGAGCGCCTGTGGGCCGGTGAACTCCCTGACGGATGGGAAGACGTCATCCCGACCTTCTCCCCAACCGATGGCCCGATGGCGACCCGCAGGGCCTCCGGCATCGTCCTGAATGCCCTGGCGAAGGCGCTGCCCACCCTCATCGGCGGTTCGGCGGACCTGGCCCCATCCACCAACACTTTGCTGACCGGTTTTGCCGACTTCCAGCGGGAAACGCCGACCGGCCGCAACCTCCGCTTTGGGGTGCGGGAGCACGCGATGGGCGCTATCCTGAACGGTATGGCCCTCCATGGTGGCGTCATTCCTTATGGGGGTACTTTTCTGGTATTCTCCGACTACATGCGGCCGACCGTTCGCCTGGCGGCGATGATGCATCTCCCGGTGGTGTACGTTTGGACTCACGATTCGGTGTGGATCGGGGAGGACGGTCCCACCCATCAGCCGGTGGAACATTTAGCGGCGCTGCGCGCCATCCCCAACCTGGTGGTCATCCGTCCCTGCGACGCCAACGAGACCGCGGAGGCCTGGCGGATGGCTCTGCGCCGACGGAACGGCCCCACCGCCCTGGCGCTCACCCGGCAGAACCTGCCGATCCTGGACCGGAGCGATATGGCGGGAGCGGAGAATCTCTCCCGGGGCGCCTACATCCTGCGGGAGGCCCCGGAGGGGAACCCCGATCTGGTCCTCATTGCCACCGGTTCGGAGGTCCACCTGGCCCTGGCTGCGCAGGAGGAACTGGAAAATCGGGGAGTGCGGGCGCGTGTCGTCTCTATGCCCAGTTGGGAACTTTTTGAGGCCCAGCCGCCGGAGTACCGGGCTGCTGTTCTTCCCCCAGACGTCCCCCGGATGGCTATAGAGGCGGCCTCCCCGATGGGATGGGAGCGGTACGTGGGGCCGAACGGGGCCGTTATCGGCATCCACCGCTTCGGCGCCTCCGCGCCGTACAAAGTGCTGATGGAGAAGTTCGGCTTTACCCCGTTAGCCGTTGTGGAGCGGGCGCTGGCACTGCTGGCAGAGAGATAGCGTGGCGAAAAGCGAATCGGATGGGACGACCAGTCGCCGGACGGAGTTCAGCCTGTACCAGAACGGGGTCAGACGGTCAGCGGGAGGAAACGTCGCGGTAGAGGAAGAGATTATCCTCTCGGTGAACGGGCAGGACCTGGTCGCGCTGATGTGTACCCCCTCACTTTTGGAGGAACTGGCCCTGGGGTTTCTGTACAACGAAGGGCTGATAGGTGGGGTGGGGGAGGTCGTCAGCGCGCGGGTCTGCAGGACGGGCCGCTGCGTGGACGTGTGGCTCCATAAGGACGTGGAGCTTCCTGCGCTGCGGACGTTGACCTCCGGCTGCGCGGGGGGGACGACCTTTGAGGACTTGCGGGATGTCC
>CAKZOY010000384.1 GCA_937138275.1 uncultured Chloroflexota bacterium | reverse complement strand
CAGGGCAAGGGGGAGAGGGGGGCAAGGGGGGTGAGGGGGATAAAGGGAATCCCTGGCAACAAAGAAAACCTCGGAACAAACCCTCGGACTCCCACCAGGGCAAGGGATGGGATACGACTTTGTGAGACTTTGTGAAAGACCGGGTGATACGACTTTATGAGAATCAACAGAAATAGACATAAAAAAACACCCGGCACCTTTCGGTGCCGGGTGTTTTTTTGCGGGATTACCACCACACCGCGTCCAGTTCCTCGTCCGGCACGTCCCAGACGACGTTATGCGGCGGGAGCGGCTCGTACTTCATAAACTCGGGCACCCGGTCGTGGGCCTTGGTGAAGCCGGCCGCCCGGTTGAAGGCCAGTTCCTTCTGCATAATCTCCATGCCGATCCGCGACGCGTCCTCCGCTGTCCAGTTCGTGCCCAGGACCCCGGCGCACTCCTCTACCATCCCCTCAAAGCCGCTGGGGATATCCAGGATGGCAAAGGCGATGAAGAGGCAGTGGCCGGTGGAGTCAATGAACGCCGTGGCGACCTGGAAGTTGCGGGAGAGTTCGGCCTTCTTCACATCGCGCGGGTCCGCCTTGCCGCTCACGCCAAGGATTTCCGGCGCGATGGTGTAGCCGGCGGTGTGGTCGGCGCCCATGGTCGTGGTGGCATAGGTGACGCCGATGCCCTTGATCCCGCGCGGCTCGTAGGCGGGCATATTCTGGCCCTTGACGCCGGGGACGCGGTACCAGCCGAAGGCATAGCCGGTGGCGGCGGCACCGTTGCCCAGGATGCGGCCCAGCGGGGTGCCCTTGCGGATTTCCTCGTCCAGCAGGCGGATGGCGCCCGCGGCGTCCCCGAAGGGCAACAGTCCCGCATCCATCGCCACCGCGATAGTACCGCCCATCTCAATGGTGTCAATCCCCAGGTCGTTGCAGAGCCAGGTCAGTTTGCCGATGGCGTCCAGATCGCCGATCCCGCAGTTGGCCCCCAGCGCCCAGGTGGTCTCGTACTCAATGCAGGAGACGATCTCGTTCCCCTGCTCGTCGTAGTAGGTGTTGGAGCACTGGATGACACAGCCGGGGCTGCAGGCGTGGTTGTAGAGTTCCTTGCCCAGGCGCTTCTTGTTGTTCTCAAAGATGGCCTCGCCGGAGGTCGCCGCAGCGTCCTCAAAGCGGCCCTCGCGGAAGTTGCGGGTGGGATAGGCACCGGCTTCGTTGAGAATGTTCACCAGGATGGCGGTGCCGTAGGTATTCAGGCCGCCCTTGGGCTTGGTGATGTCGTGCTGGCGCAGCGCCTCCAGCAGTTTCTTGCGCCCCTGATCAAAGAGTTCGGGGTTGGCAATCTCCACGCCTGGGCCGCCCTCGGCGTCCACAACGATGAATTTGAGCCGCTTGGAGCCCATCACTGCGCCCAGGCCACCGCGGCCGGAGTAGCGGCTGGGCCGGCCGTGGTTATCGTTGAAGCAGACGCCGGCCGTCGCCATCCGGTACTCCCCCGCCACGCCGATGGAGCAGATGTCCGCCTTCTTGCCGAAGCGCTCAAAGAGGAGCGGGTAGACCTCATAGAGGCTGCGGCCGACATACTCATCGGCGGGGAAGAAGGTGGCGCCGTCTTTGGTGATATGCAGTCCCCACCAGCCACCATCTGTGGGGAATCCCTCCACGATGATGGCCTTGATGCCCAGTTTCGCCACGGACTGCGGCCAACCGGAGCCGGCGTTGGACTCCTTGATCGTGCCGCTGAGGGGGGACTTACCGCCCACCGAGACGCGAGCGGAAGTCGGCGCGTTCGTGCCCGTCACGATGCCGGGAGCGAAAGCCAGTTTGTTGCTCGGGCCGAGGGGATGGCAGGTGGGGTCTACCTCATCGCAGATGATGGAGGAGGTGAGGCCGCGCCCGCCCAGAAAGCGGTACTTCTCGGGGGCATCTTCGTAGGTGACCGTTCGGTCGGTCATATTGACCCGCAGAATCTTGGACATTTTCCACCTCCTGTGTGATATGGGGAACGTTTGGGGAATGAATGGTAACTTTTAAAAAGCAAAAAGGAGACCCTGTGGTCGGCAAACCCCGACGGAACAGTGTCTCCTTTGCAAGCACGGCGGGCGTGGGGATTGCTCCCCACACCGTATCGCCCACCCGTCCCGGAGGGAGCGCAGTGGGTCGGAGAACCCCCTGGGATGCTGTTTATGGTTCGTGGAGAAAATCTGAAGCACTTTTCATTATACACCGGAATCCGGGTTTGTCAAGAGGAGTACCTGGAGGGGCTTGTGCAGCAAATCCCTTTCGGGGAGCAACATGCCCGCGAGATAACCACACCCCACCCCGTTCCCATGCGGGGCGAATTGCTGCGCAAGCCCAGGAAACAGAGGCGGCAACCCTCCCCGCCGGATGGTGAACCCGCTCCGCTACGCTCCGGGGTGGGTTTCTTGTAAATGGACAAATTATTCCAGCAATACCAGGAATCACCTGTTGGCGGATATTAGCGCCCCCTCATCCCCCCAACCCCCTTCTCCCCCGCCGCGGCGGGGGAGAAGGGGGAGAAAAATAAAGGTTTTGGCGCTGGCGGCCGAAGGCCGCCAGCGCCAAAACCCCCGTAAGGGCAAGGCTTGTCCTTGCCCTTTCCTCCCCGTGCGGCTGTAGGGGCGGGCGATCCGCCCGCCCTAACGGGGAGGGGGGCAGGGGGGAGGGGCACACGTATAGCGCCGGGATCGTCAAATCAAAGGGGGACCATATTGCCCGATTAATTTTTCAAAGTGCAACAAACCCACCCCTACAGCCGACGGTTTCGCGTCGGGCTCAAGGCGGCTCGGCCGCTTAAGTTGACGCATATGCCCCCTCTTGTCCGAACCTCAGGAGTACGCCGCGCGTTCCGATTTGGAAAGCGAACGGGGACGCGCGTCCCGATCCCTACTCTCCCGTCTGCGGCGGCTCGTAGCCGGGACCGTAGCGGTAGACGGCCCGACGGGGGGCATATTTGCTGATGAATACGTTGTGGTAAAGCAAATTCCCGTCCCGATCGTACACCCAGCGCTCCACCTTTGCCGTGAGGCCCTTCTGGGCTGTCTGCCATTCCCTAACCGTTCCCGGCACCAGTTTCTCATCTAACTGGTAAACGGGCGGGCCGGGCTCCGTCTCGTCGGAGACGACCGGTCCCCGAATCTCCACCCGCCGCCCGTCGTCCGTGGAGTAGAACCGGAAGATCAGTCGGTGGGCTGCCTCCTCTACCTCTGTCTCAATGAGCAATGCCGTCGGGCGATCGTTGACGAATTTGAAGTCCACCGACGGGGCATAGACCGTAGCGTCCAGCCCCGGCCCATGGCCCCGAAGTTCGTAGTAGCCGACCCGCTGATAATGGGCCCAGCGTTCGGTAACGGGATAGCCCCCTTTCAGGGCGGCGCGAAAAACGGTGGTGGAGACCTGGCAAATCCCCCCGCCGACCTCTATCGCCAGCATTTCCCCCAGCGTGACGTAGGCCTCGTCGTACCCGGCCTCGGCGCTCACTTCGCCCAGGTATTTATTGAAGGAAAACGTCTCACCTGGGGCGATGACCAGGCCGTCAAACTTTTTGGCAGCCAGACGGATGTTGTGGTCACGGCCGGAGGGGGAGCCGATAAAGTACGAATCCCCCACGGCGACCAGGTCGCGGATGCCCAGTTCTTCGGCCGTAGCGTTTTCGCTGTAGCGCGGAGGGACGACGCGCAGCACAAGAGGAGCGGTGTGCTGCCCGGCCTCCACGGCTGCCAGGATACTTTCTATGCTGGCCTCTACATCCAGCGCCCGACCCGGCGAGGAGGAGGCGATAGGGACCAACCGACCGGTGCGTTCGTCAAAGTGGAAACGGGCATCCGCGGGATCTATCGCCAGCGAAGGAGCCAGGTCCTCCAGATACGCCTGCAGCGCCTCCCGGTCCAGAGTCACCACAACCCGGCCGTCCCGGACGGTGGTGGTGATGATCCCGGCCAGTTCTTCCGGGGATAACGACCAGGGACCGGGGTCGCCCTGGCGGGGATCGGGCAGGAGGATGGTCAGCGGGGCGGAAAGCAGTTTCTCCGCCTGCAGGCGGGCCGCCTCCGCGTCGGTGACCTGGGGGAGGACTTCCCGCACCATCAGGACCACGCGCGCCCCATTGGGGTTCTGCAGGGCTTGCCGAAGGGCAGTTATCGCAGCTTCTATGTCCACAGCCCGTCCCAGCCGGGCAGCGGACGCTACCGGCGTCAATCCCTGAAAGGTGAGCGCAGCGTCCACCGGAGGGATATCTATCTCCTTTGCCAGCGCCTGGAGGTAGAGGCGGGCCGCGGCCTCGTCGTAGGAGAGGATGGGGGCAATGGGATGGCCGCCCAGGAGGAGCAGCAGGTGGGTGATGGGACCGTCTTCCGGCCCCCGCCCGACCCGGAAGGCGGCCTCGGCAGTCGCCTCGGCCGCCACCCGCAGGCCGATATCGGTGGGCGGCGCTTTCCACGACCGCCCTGGCCCAACCAGTTCTATAGAAGGGAGCGCCAGGTGCTCCCGGAGATGACGGGCCGCATCCGCAGGCCGCATCCCGCCTACGGAGACCCCCCACACCTGGACGCCGGGGTAAATCCGGTCGGCGCACCAGGCTTCGTAGGCCAGGACCAGGCTGATAGTAACCACAAAGACCAGGCCAGCAGCCAGTACCAGGGGGAACCACTCCGGGCTATTCCTGACCGGTGCCTCCTGCTCACGGCGCGGTGACGCGGAGGTTGTCAAAGGCCACCTCCACTCTTCCCTCATAGAAACTCCCCGCATAGAGACCGATGTCACCATGGGAGAAGCGGTCATCCTCTACCTGGGCCAGTTGCTGTCCATTAACGATGAAAGTGAAGCGGTTGCCCTGCGCGATAACCTCCAGGATGTTGGTGTTTGCCCCCTGGAGGATCGCGTCGGAGGGGGACCAGTCGGCGCCTATGGGCTGGCGGACGCCGTCCACGAACCGGCTCACCAGAAAATAGCCGTCGCCGCTGATGGAGAAGGCGTAGAAATTCCGGCGATCCTGCATTCGCAGCAGAACCCCGTACTCATTGTCATTCGGGCCAGCAATCTGAGTGGCTTCTACGGTGAGGTGGAAATCCCGCAAATCCTTTCCCGCCACGGCCCAGGCCAGTTGATTGGAGGACACAATGGAGATGTGCAGAACACCATCCCGCACAGTCACCTGGGCCGCCGCGTCCGACTCCAGGGTCCAGTCGCTGGGGTCGGAAAAATCTTCCTCCCAGGGCAAACTATCCCCCTTTCCGCACGCACAGAGAAACAGGATCAGAAAGACACCAAGGCCGATAAGAAGGCCTGTTTTCATTCTTCCTCCTCTTCCGGCGCAAGAACTTTGAAGTTGTCAAAGTGAACGCGGATGGAGCCTTCCTGCCCGGAACCGACGCCCAGGCCCGCATCGCCCTGCCGGAAGGTCTCATCGGTGACGGCGGCAATTTCCCGGTCATTGACGAAAAGCAGGAGACGGTCACCCTGGCAGACGGCGCGGATATGGTACACTGCTGCGCCAACAGGGATGGCAGGCGAGGGGAGAAACCCATTGCCGCTGAGGATCTTGGGGTGACTATCCCGCACCCGGATGATGGCATAATATCCGTCGGCAGCGATGCCGAAGTAGTAGAAGTTGGCGGGGGAACAGTAGCGGCAGATCAGACCGAAATGGCCCCCGGAGGCGCCGGAAACGGGACGGGCATCTGCGGTGATCACTGCATCGCGGAACTTTTTCCCGGGTGTGGCCCAGGCGAACCAGTCCGGCTCGTAGACCTCTATAAAATATTCTCCCTCCTGGTACCCGCGGTCAAACGATTCTCGGCTTTCCGTTCCCCAGCCGCTATTGGGGTTGCCGAACCGGTCGTAAAAAAGCAGGCCCGCTTCTTCCTGTTGACACCCGACCAGGAGGAGCAGGGTCAGCACCACTGGCAGGATCGGGCAAAGCCTCCTGGGCGCCATAGTTCCCTCCGGGGTTGTTCTGATGGGATTATAGCATGGGGTGGGGAGAGGGCAAGGGGCGTTTCGCGACATTTCGCCCTGCATGGGAGAGGGTGGGATGTGGGGTTTGATAAATCCGGTCTACGAATCTGAATCCCCAAACGCAATTGGTACAACTTGCCATAGAATTGAAATACACCCCCAGCCCCTTGACAAATGACCCGTCGTAGAGTATACTAATTCTGGATTTTGTTCTCCCCTCTACCCGCATCGGGCCCGCTGCGAAAGGAGGTGATGCCGCAAGGGGATGGCGAAACGGTTC